>RFII01000100.1 GCA_003695265.1 Candidatus Woesearchaeota archaeon
ATAAAATAATATGCTTTTGTTATGCGCTCAAAAAATAAACAAAATATTAAGAAACATTTATAAATTCTGAAATCAATATAACCAGTAATATGGTACAAGACTTGTCTAATGTAAAAATGTGCCCTCAGTGCGGAAGCTCGAACACTTTGTACAATGATAAGAATAACGAATTAATATGTCATGATTGTCGAAATATCTTCTCTGAGCTGCCTGATGATAATAAAAATAAGTGAAGCAAACACACCCTTTCTTTTGCATAATATTTATATATGCCTTTAAAATATTTTTTATCGTCTAAATGCCGCAGTCGCATAACCTGGTATTGCGCCGGCCTTGAGTCAATGCACGAAAGCCGGTTTCCCTCTGGGATGTCCCGGTTCAAAGACAGCGGTCAAAGCGGCGGCGTTCTGACCGCTGATGAAAGTCCGGGCTGCGGCGTCATAAATCCAATAGGGGTGATATGAATAAACATAATACTGCTAATAATCAGTGTTTTATTATGTTTTGAGGGATTCAGGTATTTTATAAGCTGGCTTAATCAAAATAAATCTTATAAAAGAATGAAGGGAGCAGATCCTGTCTTTATTAAACGGGGCAGGATTGGAGTTTTAATGTTTCATGGATTCACATCCACTCCTCAGGAAATGCATTACCTCGCTGATTTCCTCGCAAAAAATAATTACAGCGTAGCAATTCCTCTTCTTAAGGGTCATGGCACAGATGCGAGAGACCTTGCCAGGACAAAAGTTAAGGATTGGCTTGATTCTGTCATGCCGGCTTACCTCGAGCTGAGAAAGCACTGTGACAAAATCTTTCTTGGTGGAAGTTCTTTTGGGGCGAACCTTGCAGTGATTCTCAGCCAGAAGATTAAGGTTGACGGGCTTTTGCTTTTAGCAATGCCAGCATATTTTAGAAGAGAGAAAACCATTAGGAGAGCTCTGCCTTTTCTTTCAATTATAAAGCGCATCAGGCCTTTCCCTAAAAAGCCTTACCTTGGGCAATATGAACATATTTATAAAAAAAAGTTGCATTATGACGTGTTCCCCCTTAATTGCGCTAAAGACGTTATTAATACAATTGCTTTGTCTCGGAAATTGCTTCCTAAAATACATGTTCCAACCTTGGTGATGCAGTCTGATTCTGACCACCAAATAACTAAAGAGAATGCTGTTTTTATATATAACCATTTGGGAACTAAGCACAAGCACTTGTTTTTTGTCCCTAACGCGTATCATGTTTTCATAATGGACAAGAACAGGAACATGGCTTTTAAAGAGATTAATAACTTCATTAAAAAGTATGGAGCTGAAAAATGATGCGTTATGACCTTCACCTTCACACGAATATTTCTAGATGCGCCAGCATGAGAATGACTCCTGAGACAATTCTTAAGATTGCAAAAAGAAAGGGTCTTGACGGCATTGCCCCTCTTGATCATAATACTATAAAGGGAAGCTTGAGGGTTGCTAAATCTAACAAAGACAAGGATTTTGAGGTGATAACCGCGAACGAAGTTAAAACGCAGTACGGCGATGTTATCATTTATTATATTAATGAGGATCCTCCTAGCAATGACTTGTTTGAGCTTCTTGACTTCGCAAAGGAAATCGATGCTGTTGTGTCTATTGCGCATCCCTTCCGCTTCATGCCGCACCTCCACTTTAATTATCCTATCCGCAAAATCGCAAATAAGATTCATGCAGTAGAGTGCCTTAACTCAAGAACGCTTCCTTTTGAGAACAAAAAGGCTGTCAGAATTGCTGATGAGCTCAATCTGGCGAAGACTGCAGGCTCAGACGCACATTTTCCCTTTGAAATCGGGCGAGGATACGCGGTGTTTTATGATGATTTTAGAACTGCAGTAAAAAAACGTAAAATTTCTGTTGGAGGAAATTCTTTGGCTTATCTTCCTGGAAATTTCTTGACATTTATTAAAAGAAGACTTCAAATACAAATTTAATACGTTGTTTATAATATCACTTGAAGCCTGCCTTTTCTATGAGGCGCTTTGCGTAAATCATTCTTTGGACAGAACCAATAAAAGCCACTGTTGATATTATTATCAAAGAAACTCTATAAACAATTTCTTCTTGGTAAATGCTTATCACAACAAGGGATAAAATTAAAAGTATGAACCTGTCAATCCTTTCTCCAACAGCAGGCCATTCCTCATTGCTTATTTGAACTACTTGCGCAACCCTTGCTTTTCCGTACGTTACAAGCATGCTGGTAGAAATGGCTAAGAACGCCTCAACTCCATAGCCGAGAAGCGCAAAGCCAAGATAAATTATGATTTCTGCAATCCTGTCAACCATTGCATCCAGGTAATTCCCGAATTTTGTTGCTTTTTTGCCAGCTCGTGCCATGGCGCCGTCAAGCAAGTCACATAACCCTGTCAGAATCACGAACATTAAGGCTAGGACATTCTCTTGCTTGGTTATAAAGAAAGATGATATTATTGATAGAACGATGGCTGATAAGGTAATAGCGTTTGGTGGTATTCCTGTCTTATTAACAGAACGCCCAAGACTCAGAAGAATCCTTTTTGTCTTCTTTCTTAAGTATTGGCCTAGCATTTTTTTGCCTTTTCCTTAAGCAAAACAGGTATTCCTTCTTTTATCTCATACCAGACAGAGCAGTTTTTGCAAATTAATCCAGTTTTTGTTTCGTTATATACTAAGTCTCCTTTGCATATTGGGCAAGCGAGAATCTGAAAAAGCTTTTTAGGAATTTCTGCCATAAAAAACGAAAATGTTAATCTCTTTTTTTAAAGTTTGCGAAAATTTTTTTAAACGAACCACAACAATTTTTTCTCGTCGATAAACAACAAAAAAACAGAAACCTTTATATATAACATCATCATCTCCTTTAAAAAATTATTGTTTTTGTCGGGAATAATTGGTTGGCATTACTAATAAATCATAAAAAAACGTGTTTATTGGGTGGTTCATGATGGTAAAGTACGTCAAAAAATGCCCTGAATGTAATGGAATAAACTTGTTCTGGAACAAGGATCGTGGAGAAGTAATTTGCAAGGACTGCGGCCTTGTTTTAGAGGAGAAAATGGTTGATTTTGGCCAGGAATGGCGTGATTTCTCTGATGAAGGAGATGAGTCAAGGGCAAGGGCGGGTGCTCCGAGCACTTACACTCAGTTCGATCAAGGCTTAGGAACAGAGGTCGGAAGAAAGGCTGACATTTATCAACTTGACCGCAAGTCAAAGAACAAGTTCTTCAGGCTTAGAAAATGGCAGTACAGGATAAGCACCGCTATCGAAAGAAACCTTAAACTTGCTCTTGCAGAGCTTAAAAGAGTGTCATCATACTTAAAGCTTCCAAAATCAGTTGAGGAGGAAGCAGCAAAGATTTACACTCTTGCTGTCCAGCGCGGTCTTGTAAGAGGCAGGTCAATGGAATCTGTTGTTGCTGGGGCTTTGTATGCTGCGTGCAGGCGGCATGAGGTTCCGAGAACATTGGATGAGCTCAGCGAAGCCTCCAGCATTGAAAAGAAGGAGGTCGGGAGGACTTACCGCTTTATCACGAGAGAGCTCGGCATAAACATTCTGCCCAGCAACCCCGCGGATTATATTCCAAGGTTTGCGTCTGCATTAAAGCTGAGCGCAGAAACCCAGTCAAGGTCTATTGAAATAATTGAGAAGGCGCAGAAGGCAGAGCTTACCTCAGGCAGAGGCCCCACAGGAATAGCAGCTGCCGGCCTTTACGTTTCAGCATTAATAAACGGCGAGAAAAGAACGCAGCGTGAGGTTGCTGACGTTGCCGGCGTAACAGAAGTAACCATTAGAAACCGTTATAAGGAATTGCTTGAAAGGCTTGACCTGGAAAAGGAAATCAAAAAGACAAAAAAGAAGCGCAAAGACTAAATATTATTGTTCAATCTTAATTTTTTTTCTAAAAGTGGTGATACTCGTTAGTGTTCATAATTTTTGGTGGTTTACAATGGCAAGATTAACTGATTCAAGAAAGGGAGCGGCTGGAGTTTTGTTGTTGGCGTTAATAGTGGCTATAATAATTTATGGGATTGTGACTGTTTCCCAAAGAGAATGCAGCCGCGATTCGCACTGCAAGGAGGGCTATTACTGCGGCTCAGACTTCAAGTGCCACCAGCACAAGACTTACGAGGTGAACAACAATTTCTTAGCCCCATCAATAATACTTGGCATTGCTATCATAATTGCTGCTCTAATAATAAAAGACAAGCTGCCCTCATTCACGAGGAAATAAACTCCTTGAACAGGAATTTCTTTAAGTTTACCCTGTTCTTTTTAACTATGACTCCTTCTTTCCTAAGCATTTCAGCCTTTTTTCTTTGGCCTAATGCGAATCCCCCTAAAGAGCCGTCACTCCTCACTACGCGGTGGCAAGGCACTTTTGGCGAGTAAGGGTTTTTGTGCAGGGCTTGGCCTACTGCTCTGTAAGCTTTAGAATTCATTGCTTGTGCGATTTGCTTGTAAGTGCTTACCTTTCCTTTCGGAATCCTCTTTGTTATCTCATACACTTTTTTTTCGAATTCAGTCGGCATAAATAATAATAAGGCAAAACAGGTTTATAAATGTATTATGTTAACTTTTCTCATAAACTTTATCCCCTTCATATTCACAGAATCCCCTCATTAGAGTACTGCTTGGCCTTATGTAACGAGAGCTGAGATCTATCAATTTCTCAGCTGTTTCTCCCAGCCTCAAGCTGAAGGCTTCCCTGACATAATGCCAGATTGTGTCAGCAGCTATTCTTTGGGCATCACCAGGGCTTTTTGCGTCTAATGTTTCCATGTTATGCCTCCTGTCAGCAATCTTTATTAACATTATATCAAGAACATATTTTGAATTCTCTTTTGCCCTCCCAAATTTTTCTCGGCATCTTTCATATATTCCATTAGGGGTGTCACCCCATCTTTTTACCTCTTCATCTCTTACACTCATTCCTTCAATCATTATTCTTTCCTCTATGCCGAGCTCACTTTCAATAAGTTCGGGAGTTATTTTTGGGTTCTTTTCCAGCAAGTCATGGCCCAGCGCAGCTCTCAAGCCGACTTCTGGCTTTAAACCTCGGCTGTTCCTGTTTTCGTTGGTTGATAAATACTCGTTTAGAATGTCTAAGTAATAAATAGCTGTTCTCTCTGCATGCTCTAAGAAAGGAGCGCCGTTTTGCCTGTATACTCCCCTATATCCTCTTTCTGCAAAGTCCCATGCTTCTCGCACATAGGATTTGTCCAATCCAGGTATCCTCTGCTCTACTTCTTCCCAGAATCTTTCAAATCTCCTGTTTAAATTCAAGCCAACCTTAAGCCTGTTCTTGAGTTCACCAGCAGGGAGAAAGCTAGCAATAATATTAGTAAGGCTTATTCTACTGCCTTCTTCTTGCACTCTTTGCGAATCTTCCATCCCCCTCACAAGAAGTGGTATGTTTTTCTCGTTTTTAAATCTTGCTAATAATATTTCTTTTTTATACCAAAGCAATAATTTTTTTGAGAGCGCTTCTTTTTAATGTTCTCTTGTACTCTTGTGCAAGTCTTTTCATTTTTTCTTTGTCAAATCCTAAGCCTTTTCTGTTAAGTATTTTCTCAACTTGTTCTGATATCAGAAATTGGCAGAACTGCGTAACATTTTTTGGCTTTTTGGTATAATGGCACCTTTCAAAATCTATCATTACAGGTTTTCCTTTCTCAACAATAATATGTTTTACAG
>RFII01000101.1 GCA_003695265.1 Candidatus Woesearchaeota archaeon
GTTTAAGCTTATGTTATTAGCTTTTTAATAAGATAATTTTATTGCATGAATATGACATAAGTTATTTAAAGTTAATATGATATTACAATTCTTATGAAAAGAGGCGCGTCTCAGATTGACTGGGTTATAAGCATGGCAATTTTCCTTATTTACCTTGCATGGTTCTTTATTTTCATAAGCCCTTTGACAACGCAGCCTGAGAGGTTTTCTTCTCTTATATCAATAATTGACGAGAATTTTAAGGAAAGTGTTTTGTGGGATGTTGAGAAGCTTCCAATAATTGTCAGTTCTCCGAAGGATTTTGAATTGGCGCCTGTGATTATTGATTTTGGGTTTAATTGGACTCCCAGCAATTCACGATTCAGTGATGGCACGCCTTTTGTTGTTGAGGATGGAAAAATGTTCTTTCTGAAAGATCTTTCTAATGGGAGCAACGTGTTTTGGCTGAGCCATTCTGATTATGAGTATGAGCCTCCTGATTTCTTTTTTGATCTTGAGGCTAATGAGACTGAAGCTAACACGCCGACATTTAGGATTATGACAGACTTTTACATTCTTAAAAGACTTGTGTTCAAGGCTGTTGAGAGGATTCACTCAGCAAAGTATTACATTAACGGCGTTGAGATTGAGGGAATGCTGCAGAACACAAGTTTTTATACAAACGGAATTTTTGCTAGGTATGATGCTTACACTGATCCTTTAACGCACACGAGCAGGGTTTTCGCTGATAACACAATAGTTTATTCGGAAATAAAGATGCAGGATGCGGCTTTGCCTGTTAATTTTTCGATGGGTTTTGAGCTGTTCAGCTACGCTAATTATTACAGCGACAACAGTTTTTTTGGCTCTTTTGACTTTTCCAGGAATCAGTGCTACAATTATTCTTCTAATAGCATAGACTTTTACAATGCTTTTGGTGGATTGGGTTTTGGTTTTGACAGAAAAGTTAATTTCAGCTTTTGCACTACTAATGAAACAAGGCTTTTCTTAAATATGAGTTTTCCTGTTTATGATAATGCAACTTATGTAATAATAGCGCATAATGGAAGTTATGATGATTTCTTCTCAACACTCCCCTTGTTTGAGATATGGGGCTCAGACCAGGGAAGCATTTGCAGCCAGCTTCCTCCGGGAGAAATGTTTCTGAACGGGTCTGTAGCGTATTATTACAGATCGAACAGTGATGATGCAATGCTGGATGAGATGGAGGGTCTGCAGGCTGACGTGTTTGTTGAGGATGATCCCTTGTTTGGTTTAGATGCTCTTTTAAGCAGCATTTATAATTATGACTTGGTGGTTTTTGAGAACCCGCACTTCCCAGGAAGCCTTAATGAAAAGGCCAGAATTGAGCCTTATGTTAGGAAAGGTGGCATTGTCATTATTTCAGGCCACCCTGACGTTGACATGTTGAACGTTACTTTTACCACTGATGTTATAAGCCCTAGGCGCGCAACAATAATTAGTGATGAGCCGCCACTAAGCTTGGCGCTGGGCGACCAAATCCTTTTTTCTGATTCTGTATTTGTGGTTAATAATTCAAACACGAGCAACGCTTCAATAATTGCAGAGTATGATAATGGTGATGTTGCTATTATGAGATGGGATTTTGCAAACGGAACAGCTTTTTACTTCAGCGACTTTGACACTGATTATCATGGCGGTACGATTCAGGATGAAGTGCAGAACGCAATAGCGGAAATGGTCGGCGTGCTTTGCTATCCTTACTTAGAGCAGAGAAACAATGAGGTTGGAATAGTAAGGAGGGTGTCAGGGTTTTCAGAGGAGAAGCTTCTGAATTTCTCAAATCAAAGCTATGAAGGTTTGAAGCTTGATTGGAATTATCCCCTGCCAAGGGAATTCCAGATAGAGATATATAATTCAACTTTGGCTGAGTACAAGACAGGTGTGGGCGAATTGTTTTTTTCTTTTGGCAAGAACCAGAATGATCCGACAGCAAAAGTTTTTGTTAGGAGTGAAGAAGACCATATTGTGGATGAGCAGGGAAATTCTTTTCCTGCGGCTTTAAGCATAAAGGTGTGGTAATATGAAGAGTGATAAGAATGGGTTTGTCAGGACTTTGGAGGCAATACTTGCCCTGCTTATAACTTTACTCTTTGTTATTTTTGTAGTGCCATCAAAGTCAGCGCCGAGCTATGAGGAGAAAGGTGTAGAAGTGCTGAAGCCGTTAGAGCAGGACTCTGATTTCAGGAATTATGTTATTGGATTGGACAATAATTGTGTAAGAAGGAGTGATGGCATACCCCTAAATGATAAAATTAATAAATACTTGCCGCCTGTTTATGATTATGTTGTGTGCGTTTCGTACAAGGGTGATCTCGCAAGCCTGAACCTTCCGGAAAAGCACGTTTTTGTTGATTCATTGCTTGTTTCAGCAAACCTGAGCGTTTACGACCCAAAGATAATTCGTTTGTATTATTGGACTGCAGAATGAAGATTGAGATTGATACTAGGAATCCTGAAGAGATAAGGAAAGCCATAAAGGTTTTGTCAGCTCTTCTCGAGGAAGAAAAAGGAGATGGTAATTTCTCAGTTAATGAAGAATCCAGCAGTGCTTTTGGAAGCATGTTCTCTAATGACAACGCTTCTGCTGGGCAGAGAAGTCAGGATGGTGTAGGAGAGAAAAAGCCGGAGAAGCCGAGGATTATCCAATATTAAAAATTGTTAAACGGGTTAAAGGGATTAAAGCTCGATTATTTTTCCGCTCTTTCCAACGTTTATGACGCGAGTCTTCCCAATTTTTTCTTCTATGCCTTCTGCTTCGTGCACGTGGCTGCACAGGAGTATGTCAGGCTTTAAGGTGTCAATTGCTTTTCTTACACCAGTGCTTCCTGGAAAGAATTTTGTGAAGCGCTCAATCTTGGTCCCTGCTGGGTGGACATGAGTTACCATTATCTTCTTGTTAAGGTATTTTATTCTATTGAACCCTTCCTTGAGGAGCTTTAGTATTTCATCTTCTCTCAGCTGCTCTAAGCCTATGTTCGCACCTCCGCACCCGAAAATTCCAACATCCTTGTACCTTACTGAGTAGCCGTGAATGTTTTTTATGTCATATAATTCTGCTAGGAAATCAGCCGTGGCAAATGTTTCGTGGTTTCCTGGTATTAGCAGGACTTTCTTCTTGTTTTTCACAAAGGGGCCTATGAGGTTTTCTGTTGACTGCTCTGCATATGTTATGTCGCCGCAAAGCACGACTAAGTCAACGTTTTCTTTTTTTGCTTTTTCAGCGAGCTTTTTTGCCAGGCCTGTGTCTCCGTGAATGTCTCCTGCGGCAAGAATCTTTAGCTTTTCTTTTTTTGCCATTTTAATAGGACAAAAAAGAATGAGATTATAAATATTTTACCGTTCAACAATGCTTACCTTTTCTTCATGCAGTTTGATTAGCTTGGACGGCCTTCCGTCAATTTTTCCTGTGTAAATCATGAAATCAACGTTTTTTTTGATTTCAGAGTCGAGGTCTTCTAGAGATGTCATGAATCTTTTTCCAGCAATATTGGCTGATGTTGTCACTATTGGTATTCCAAGCTCTTTTACAAAGTCAGATATCCAGTGCTGCGGTATTCTAACACCTAAAGTATTCAGCCCGTTATTCAGTTGTTTTGGAACAAGATTTTTGTTTTTCAGTTTGAGGATTAGGGTGTATGGTCCTGGAAGCTTCTCAACCCATTCCTTCTCTTTTTCTCCTACTTCGCAGTTCTGGTAAATCCATTCCTTTGAGGGAGCTATAACAGAGAATGGGTTTGTGTTTCTTTTTTTTATTTTCCTAATTTTTTTCACGCATTCCTCGTCTAAGCCGTTGCACCCAATCCCATAAATTGTGTCTGTTGGGTAAATGAATATGCTTCCTTCTCTTATGAGCTTCATCAGCTTGTGCTTTTCATACTCAACTTCGTCTTTTGACAAGGTTCTCATCATTTTTCTAAGAGAATGTTTAACTGTATTTAAATATTAACCCATATATTTTATATAATGAACCTCTAATGAACCAAATAATCAACCAAACCCATTTTTGTTTATTACTTATAAGTGATAAAAATAGAAAGATTTAAATAGCCGAATTACTTATTATTCTTAGTATGGAAGTTTTGGAGCAGGATGTTGAAACGCGGACAAAGACTGTGTTATTTCAGGTTAGGGAGCTTGCCGACCTTTACGCTCTAAAGACTCTTTATGATTTCTTGTCTGAGCACTTGCCAGAGAACGGGCTTAATGCCAACCTGTTTTTTGGCGGCTCTATCAATACAGAGCGCTCCAGAGAGGTCCTGGCTTCTTCTCCAACAGCTGAGCAGTTAAATGATTCAATCGATGCTGTGGTTGGATGCTATTCTGACATAGGTGATTGTGGAGACTTATCCATTGACATATCAATCTTGAAAA
>RFII01000102.1 GCA_003695265.1 Candidatus Woesearchaeota archaeon
ATATGAATATGTGAAAACTATTATAAAAAAGTAATGTTTTTAGGGAATTCAAAGGGGCATCCCTTTGTTAAAAATTAAATTGTTATTAAAAAAAGAATACGCCTCGGGAGAGACTCGAACTCTCGACCTCGCGGTTTCTTCCAAAGAGGTAACAGCCGCGCGCTCCACCACTAAGCTACCGAGGCATTCCGTAATGCTTCACCCTCTGAGGATTAATATTTAATTTAAATAACTTTCGAAAGAAATGTTTTAAATTTCAATAATTGCTTCCGCGTAAGAAGATGTAATGATATGAATTCAAACAACTTCTCCGACAACACTCCTTAGCATGTGGCTTTTTATTTTTACGTTAAAAAATGATTTTAGAGGAAGCCTTTTTTTAATACCAACAATTATTGGGTATGTGCCAAGCTGCCTTCCAAAAGTTGTTTTCCCGTCATAAACCTCAGTCCTGACTTCTTTTAGGATTGTTCCTTCAGGGATTATTTTTCTCAGCATTGGCCAGTCTATTTTCTGCCTTATCTCATTGCGCCACTTCCAGTAATATTTCCTGTTTTTCTTTAAGTACTTATTACCAGCTGTTCTTTGCAGGTCAGTTCCCGGGTAAATGTTGACTTGCCTGATGTTTATTCTTCTTAGCAGAAGATTTTCTTTGTAAATCTTGTTCAGCCAGCGCATGTTCTCATTATGGGTTTCTTTTGATTCTTCTTTTAGCCCGAATAATATGTTTATTCCAGGCAGGAATTTAGGCATTCCGTTACTTCCTATTTTTCTTCCATGCTTGTTTATTATGCGGATTGCCTTCATGGTCTGCTCTGGCGTCGTGTTCAGGTTGTTTGCCTCAATCACTTTTGTGTCAAAGCTTTCAACGCCGAAAGCCGCAACATTGCCTGGCGTGCAATACTTAACAATAAGCTCTGTTTTCTCATCAGTAACAGAATTAGGGTTTACATTGTCAATATGAAGGACTTTTATTTCAGGGCATTCCTGCCATATCACCTTAAGCAACTCTTCAAGCCAAGGATATGAATAAAAGCAGCTTTGCTTGCCCAGCCTGAAATGCCTGCATCCTAAATTGTAGAGCTCCTTAATCTCATTTATTATAAAATCCGGTTTTCTGAACCTGACGTATTTGTGCTTTACCGGTTCCAGGCAAAAAGAGCATTTTCCTGGGCAGCCGCGGCTTGTTTCAATCTCAATAATCCTAAGATCGTTAATCTGCTTTATAACAGAAGCGCCTTCCCTTGCCTTAAGGTCATTAAAGTCAAAGTTATAATCTCTCATTTCATCAAACTCATTTTCATTAACCCTTTCAAAGAATTTTCCACCCTCAAGCTGGGTTCCAGAAACAGCAGGCCCGGTCAGAACCTTTTTACATTTAAAGCCTCTTGTGAGATTAATAACCTCTCTCAGAGTTCCTGGAATTGCAGACAAATATTTTCCAGGAGTGTGAACACCCAGTATTATTATGAGCTCAGAAATGCTTTCAAGAATTTTTTGCACGTCCTGAGAATTTTTTGTGGTGTTATAAACAGAAATATCGGTTTTCTGGGATGGTTTGCTTGACTGTTTTTTCTTTTTTTTCCACGACCTCAAATCATCTATTGTCAAGTAATAAGCCGGCTTTATACGACCGTAAATGTACCTTGGGTAAACGCCCAAATAAGGGGGAACTCCTAGGCCTGACGGCTCGTCAGTGTAGCAGTCAAGGATTGCGCGCTTCATAAAAAAAAAGAATTTTCTAGGAGTATAAAAACCTTGGCAAACATTTCAAGAAAGTATGAATAAAATTTTAACTAATAAAAGCAACTTTTTTAAAGTTAAGATTTATTCTCTTTTTTATGAGAGCATACACTTTGAGAGACGAGAAAATCATTCGTGTTGGAATCAAGAACATTCCTAAGAAAGGTCTTGTTTGGATAAGATGCACCAGGCTTGATGAGGAATCTGTCTCAAAGCTTTCTGAACTTTCAAAAATACCGTTAGCCGAGCTTAAAGAGACATTTGAGGAGGATGAGAGGCCAAAGCTAAGCGTCAAGAAATATCTGGAACTGATTTATCACGTGCCACACAAGGATAACGGCGAATTAATGACAGCCCCATTATATTTTTACCTGTCTGAGAATTTGATAATAACAGTTGAGAAAGAGAAAAGCCAGATTCTTAACAATCTTGAGGAATCAATGAAGAAAAACAGGCTCAAGTTCCTTTTCAAGAAGCCGTGCGGCTACTTTCTTTATTATATTATCGACAAGATAAACGATGAGTTCCTTATTAATATTGACAGAACAACGGAAAATCTTGACATATTCAAAAGAAGCTCTGAACACACACAGGTAAATTTTAAGCAATTGTATGAATTAAGCGTTACATCAGCGTTCTTTAACAGAGCGCTAATAGCAAACATAGAGGTTTTAAACAGCCTGCGAAAAACGTATTTCAAGCATCTCACAAGCTCTGACCGCGAGCTTTATTCAGAACTTTATTTTGATGCGTTGCAAATACTTGACACAGAGAAGATTCAGCGAGAGATGATATCAAATATTTTCAATCTCGAATCCATTATGAGCCAGAACAGGCTTAACCTTCTAATAAAGCGCCTTACCTCAATAGCCCTTATAATAATGATCCCTACTTTGATAACAGGAATATACGGAATGAATGTGAGAAACATGCCTCTTGCCGATTCTGAAGCAGGATTTTTCATGATTATGAGCTTTATGTTTTTGATTACTGTATTTCTTGCAGTTTTGTTTAAGGTTCTTGATTGGATATAAAGCAAAAGAGAACGCTTTTTAGTAAGTAAGAAAGTTGAGGAATTGTTTAAAATCAAAAGATTAATAAAAATCAAGAAGAATAGTTTTTAATTGTATGGTTGCAGAACAGAACATATTCAGCACAGGGTTATTTTGGGCAGTTTTCATATCATTTGCACTGGCAGAAACAATAAAGTTTGTGACAAAGTCAATTAAGGAAGGGAAAATAAGCATACATAACATTTTCGGGCTGGGTGGAATGCCAAGCTCGCACTCAGCCTCAGTAACGAGCGTGGTCACTTACATTTTTTTGCTTCAGGGGTTCAGCACTCTCTTCGCTGTTGCCTTTGTTTTTGCTGTCATAACAATAAATGATGCCATGGGCGTACGGTTAGTCACAGGAATCCAAAACAGAATACTTAAGAGAATCGTGCCAGAGAAAAACCGGAGCAAAAGAACATCAAGAAAACTTGACTCATTGGTCGGCCACACACCAGTAGAGGTTTTTGTAGGCCTTGCAATAGGAATGCTGGTATCATTAGTCGTGTATTACTTCTTTTTTATTTTTTGACTAAGAGAATTATTATTATAATAAGGATAAGACCCATATTGGCGTAAAACCACTTGTCCTTGTGAAACCTTTTTGTAGGCCTCCACGCTCCTATGCCAAAGAGACGTGACTTAATATGAAAGCGTGGCCAAAACCATTTTATGCCTGTCTGGTCAAAGGAATCAATAAGCAGATGAACTATTATCCCAACAAACATTGAGACTGCCTTGAGCTTGTCAAGAGTTGCAAAATAAGCTATAAGCGAGAATATTATCGCACCCCAAAGCGAATGAAACCGCGAGCGGTCATAATAAAGAAGCCTTTTAAGCCAGTATATCCTCTTTTCTTCTTTCTTCCAATGCCTTCTAATACTTGTGTAAATAAAACCTAATGAATGGTCAATGTCAATTATGACAGCACCCACTATAAAGAAAGTGAACACAAGCTTGTTCTCAAAAAAAAGCAGGTAAGACAAAACGCCAACCAAAAAATGACCTAAAACATCCATTATGAGACACAATAATCAAAGGAAGATATATAAATTTAATTGTTAGCTACTCATTATTTTTTTAGGATGTTTATATTATTAAAACTAAGTTCTGCATCTACCAGCGCTACAATAATTGTATGCGTATTGAGTACAATTATACTGGAAAGAGCTTGAAGCATTGCCAGAGCATGTTTTCTCTATCAAAATATCAGAATTAAGGCACTCATCAAAAACAATGGTGTTATTTGTGTTGTTCAAAGTGCCGACACAACCACGGTTTGTTGGGTTTGAGTCGTCACTATCTTGGCAAAAATCAGGGGGGAAAGAGCCGCAGTCAGCAGCGCAATAACATGGAACAACGCCAGGATTGTTTAAGCAGTCAGGATCAGAAGGGTATTTTGATTCGCTCACGTCACAAACGCCATCACCGCAGTAAGCGCAGCACTTTGAATTCTGCTGGAAAGTGCAGTCAGGGTCAACAGAACAGTAAGGATCAGCCTCGCATGCGTTGTTACAATAAAGGTCTTGGTCACAGTCAAGATCACAAGGAGGATTACCTTTCATCACCAAGGGGTTTCCACCCCCACATAGTAAAGAAGCCTGGCCAACATTGCCATTATCATACTGCATAAATTTAACATTGCACATCACAGCATTGCCAGTAGCACCATTCTTTGTGTCAACAACAGGCTTCATTACAAAAGGACTTCCACCACCAAAAAAAGCGCCTTCATTAACAGTGCTGTGCCAACCGCCATTAGAAGAGCCCCACTGCGCAGCCCACGGCTCAGGCCTATTGTCAAAATAAGTTTCTAAAGACTCGCAAGAACTTCCCAAATCAACATAACAACCCTCACCTTTCTCTAAAACCAAATCGTAATCGTACAGATTACAAAGGCCGTACAATTCACTGCAGTTAGCACAATCATTGGGACAATTTTGGGAGTTTTCCCCGCTGAATCCGTGGCAAATCCCATCACCGCAAGATGTAGGATCGCGAATAGTGGTTAAAGGGTCTCCCAAGAGGTTAAGGCCGAACCAAACCCATCTCATCCTGGCATGCCAATAAGGATTGATATGATTCTCCTTAGAAGAGACAAAAGCGCTGCCCAGGGTAAAATTCCTATCACTAAAAATTGCTTTAAAAAACGCCTCATCAAACCTCCAAGATGTGCTGCCGACAACACCAGAAGAATACCAACCTAATGCAGTGTTACCTATATAAGCAAAAGGACCATTAATATCAGTAACCATCTTCTCAGCAAAAGAATCTTCATAAGAGAAATCAGCAGTGTTGCAAGCCCAGCTGTAAACAAAGAAATAATCTGTATTAGTCAAACTGCTAATATCACCAATAGTGAAATGATCCCACCCACCAATATCTCCATGGCTCGCCTCATTAACAATGTAAACGCCATTGTTTAAAGCATTAACTAAATCAGTCGTTCCATAATCAAGACCTTCATAAGGGCATTCATAAAGCCTTTCAACATCATAACCATCAATGTAAGTAGAAATTAGCTCCTTACCCCAGTCAGCACAAGAGCATTCCAAACCACCCAAATCAGATCCGACAATCAACGCTTTCTTAAGGTAAGGGTCAGTATCAGGCCTAGACTCATAATTTATAATTTTATCAAGCCAGTTCTGTGCCTCATTAAGATTGCTCACAGGAACTCTTCCAATAATAACCTCACTGTAAAAGTCTGCTTCTTCACCAGCGCTCCCTCCTGCTTGTGCTGCACCGTTATAATCAGATGGGTCAGCCTCGCCATAAATGCCATCATTGTCATTATCCCATGTGCCGTCCAATCCGGAAAAGTACAGGTCAGAAGGAGCAGTATAAGTGTAACCATTCTCAGTAAAAAACCACAAATTCCTATAAGGAATCTTGTCTGTGTCTCCTGCCAACAAAACATAATCAACGCCTGAAAGGTACTGGTTAAGAATAAAGTTTCTCAGTTCCACAGCATCATCTACATCAGGATCAGTAAGTATGTCCTCAATATTAACAACACCTCTTGCATCATATCCCTGAAGATGCCTATAAACATAAAGATTATTAAAAATGAAACTGTAATCGGAAGATGCAATTATTAAATAACCTATGTTAGAAGGGTTCTGCGCCATTATTGCATGGCCTGTAATCCTAGCAAAATCAGTGTAAGCCTTAACATCATTCTTGTTCTCAACAAATTTCTCAACCAACTTTTTGTCCCTGTCAAGACCTCTGAAAGTCCTGGGAAGCTTCTTGCCTGGAGCATCCCTGAACTTAACATTAACTTTTAGATTAGGATAATAAACAAGCTTTCCAGAAAGAGGATAATACCTCACAGGAAAGACGCTAATAGGTATTATTTCATAACCACGCCACACGCCTGATGGGTGTACTTTATAAAATTCCTTAGGAAAAGGATTGTTAGACATATAAATATTGGTATTTTTTACACTTGGCTTGGCCTCAACAAAATGATTGAACTCCTCCTCGCCAAACACAACGTCAAAACCAGAACCTAGCTCAACAGGCTCGCCGGGCACAACCTCAATATGATCAAAAACCTTACCAGCAGGAACAACAAATCGCAAATTCTTTACAGGCAGCAAAGGCTCGCCGGGCCTTCCAGCATTACTCAAGCCAGGAACCTGAACTATTTTATTGTTTTTTTTCTTCTTTTCTTCTATTCTCACAACAGGCTTAGCAAAAGACAGCTCAGAACTCACCTCATACAGAGGAGCCCTAACCACAGGCTGAGATGTAACAGGCTGGCGTGGTTGAATTTTATGAAAAACTGCTTTCACACCAGCTCGCTCACCATTCTCAACACAAGCGCTGAGAAAGATTAAGGTTATCAAAACAGCAAGCAAAAACCTCATTTTACACAATTATTTGATAGATTAATATAAATAATTTACTGAAACCCAACAAAAAGCAATACTTAATATGAAATAATAAGTTAATCAGCAACGCTTAAATAAATCAATTAACATTGTTATGGTTATGAACAATTTATTGGAATTGGTGCTTAAATCAGCTTACTTTATTGCGCCCGCGGCTCTTGCAAACATAGCTCCAGTGTTCTCCCATAAGATTCTTAAAGGGAAAGCTGTTCCAGTAGATCTTGGGAAAAAATTTGGCAGAAAGCCTTTGTTCGGAAGCCATAAGACTTACAAAGGGTTTTTTGCAGGAGTAATAACAGCAATCATTGTTGTTTTTTTGCAGAAGGAAATTTATTTTGTTGATGGATTCAAAGAGTTCAGCTTGATTGATTATTCTAGTATTAATCCGTTTTTTCTTGGCTTTCTGTTCGGATTCGGCGCAATGTTTGGAGACTTGGCTGAAAGCTTTGTGAAAAGGAGGGTAGGAAAAAAACCAGGAGAGGCATTTGTGCCTTGGGACCAATTAGATTTTATTATAGGCGCTTTGGTGTTAACAAGCTTTGTTTACGTGCCGCCATGGCAGGTTATATTAGCTGCTCTTATTATAACATTAATATTTCACATTCTTCTTTCATTAGCTGCTTATTATTTGGGATTGAAAAAAGACAAGTTATAAGAACAGGAATAAAAAATATCCTAAGGCTATAAAGCCGAGGATTGTTAATATAGCCTTGTTGGCAATTTCTCTTGGCTTCTTCCTTATTAAAAGCAGCGTTCCCGCAGGAATGCCGTAAATGAATATTAAAGTGGGGAGCAGATAATTCTCGCTTCTGTAAAAAGAGAAGAGAACTGCGAGGAACAGGTAAGCAAACAGCTCGTCAAATTTTAAGCGGAACAAAACTATGAAGAGAAGAATGCCTAAGATGACAGACCAGTAAGTTGCTCCAAGAAACACAACCAGGATTAATGAGAAGAAAAGGTTTTTGAGAATGTAAAAGTATTTTTTTCCGGTCTTATGCTCGTCTCTTGTCAGCATTCCTATTATTATTCCAGCGACTAAGCCCAAAGATGCAAAAACCAATGTCAAAAGATAAGAGAGCATTTGATGATTAAATTCAAAAAAGTATTTATACTTTGCTAAAATACCCTCAAAGAGGTGGTGGTTTATGAGAGCCTTGTATTTAGATGACAGCTATCTGAAAGAGTTTGAGTCTGTTGTGAAAGAAGTGAATCAGGACAAGTTCGTTGTTTTAGAGAACACTGCTTTTTACCCTAATGGTGGAGGGCAGCCTTATGACACTGGAAAAATTATTTCAGAGAATGGAAAAGAGTACAAAGTCGTTTTTGTGGGCAAGTTTTCTGGCCAGATAAGCCATGAGGTTGACAAGCCAGGATTAAAAGTTGGGGACAGGATAAAAGGAATAATTGACTGGGAGAGGAGGTACAGGCTTATGAGAATGCACACTGCCTCCCACATAATAGCCAACGTTTTCCATAATGATGCCGGCGCAAAAATAACAGGGAATCAGCTCGGCATTGAAAAAAGCAGGGTTGATTTCAGCCTAGAAAGATTTGACCGCGAACTCATTAATAATTATATAAAAAAGGCAAATGAGATTATTAAGAGAAACTTGGAAGTGAGCGTGGAGTTTGTGCCGCGCGAAGAAGCAGAAAAGGATCCTAGCCTTTTCAAGCTTGCAATGAGTTTTCCGCACGACTTTAAAGAGCTGCGAATAGTGTCTATTGGCGATGTTGACAGGCAGTGCGACGGTGGCACCCACGTAAAGAACACTAGCGAAATAGGAACTGTTGAGCTTGTTAAGCTTGAGAATAAGGGAAAGAACAACAGGAGGGTTTATTTCACTCTTTCTTAAGAACGCAAAGTATATAAATAAGCTGTTGGCCGCCACAGCACCTAAGGTGATTAACATGGTATTTAGAGATGGTTTATTAGATGTAGTGGAAAAAGAAGAGGAAGTTAGGAGAGGGCAGGTTGTTGCTGCTAGGATTTTGGAGCAAAGAAGAGTAAACTCAAACCAGTACGGCGAGAGATTATCAGGAATGATGTATTTGTCATATTCTAATGGGAAACTTATTTCTGTGTTCAGCCCTTATTTGATAGAATATAAGAAAGGAGAAAGTTTGCCTGTGGCAATAGTTGGTGATGAGCCTGGGTTTGCCAGCCTTGCAGGGTTGTTTGTTGGCCTGCTGCCAGAAATGGTTGTTCCTGACCTAAGGCCTGTTAATTATGGAAGCGGGAACAGGCAGTTTGCGTTCACATCAGGAAGCTTTCAAATCCCATTCTTCGGCGGCTATTCAAAAAGACAGTTTTCAGGTTATAATTTTGAGAGGGAACCTGATAATAACTGTATTTATCAAGGCATTGTAATGTCAACAGGAGTGAATGATGGCTCTCGCGCTTATTTTGGTAGAATTCACACAAACCTAAGCAAGCAACCAAATGCCAGAAACTTGGAAGCCAATAATGCACATGAGATCGCTGATTTTCTCCAAAGAGGATTCGACTTTGAGTGGAGAGACAGGGTAAGCTTCAGATAGGCCTTTTCTTTTTCCAACATTTTTAGAAAAGAAAACGTTTAAATAGAGAACACTTTATAATATTTAGGATGGTTGAGGATGTTAATAAGATAATACAAAAGAACAGGCTGGCCAAAGAGTTGAAGAGGCATGGCATTGCTGATGATTCTGCGCAAGCGTTCTCACAGGCTAATGAGATAATTGGCGGAGAGAAGATTGGATTAACTGAAAAAAATACTGAGAAGCTCCAGAACAATGATAGGAATATTATAGCAGATATTAATTCACTGCAGCGTTTTAGGGAATCTGCGCATGCAAGAATGAATGAGCTTTCAGAACAGATTTCCGGCATTAAAAGCCAGCTTAAGGAAGTATTGGATTTGATGAGTAAACTGGAAAAAAGCAATAGTCCAAAGCAAAAAATTTCTGAAGAGCCAAAGAAATCCGCGCCTATTGATAGAAACAACGTGTCTCCTGATGATGTTCAGATAGACAAAATATTTTATTACGGGCAAAAATAAAGAAGCAAAAATAAAGAAATTCAAAAATCAAACCCGAATTCGTTGGATTTCCACTTCTCTGTTTTCTTCCACTTTTTTCCAGTTACTGTATTCTCATCTATATATGTGAAAAAAGTGGTGTTTGTCTTAGAGCGCCTTTTTCTTCCCATTTTTTATTCTAAGAAAAGTTCGTCCATCTCGAATCTGGACAGTTTTTTTTTATTGAGGACTGTTTTCAAATCTTTTGTTTCCCTTTTCTCATGGATTTTATTCAATAATTCGAAATCCTGTGTGCTGAACTCGTCGTCAAACATTGTTTTTATCCCCGACAAAATTAATTGCAACTGTGGAGTAGTATCTCTCCTATTTAAATCTTTCGATTTTGTCTTCATTTTAGAGTGATAAAATAATAAATAAAGTGATTCAGAGAGAAATTTTATGGAGTTCAATGAGCATTTTCTCATTGTAAAACATATAAGCTCCAAATTATAAAACTATTTATAGAACTATTTCTTATGAGGGTACCTCATAATATTCTTGCAGTCAAAGCAGGTAATTACTATTTTTTTATCCCTGAAGCGCACCCGGCAGTTGTCTCCTGGAAAAAGGAAATGGTGGCATTTCTTGCAGAACTTCCTCTTCAGGCTTTGGGGTATTTTGACTTTGTACTTCATAGAAATCTTTCTGGCTAATTCAACGTACCTGTGGGAAAGCTCCGGCTCTTCAGCCCATACTTTTTCTGCCTGCATGAAAAGCTCTTTTATCCTCTCCTTTGCAAGAGATGTCTGGAACTTCGGCTTTTTCCTGTAAGACCTTGCCATTTCAGAAAGAAAAAGCTTTTGTGTTTAAAACCATTTCGCAAAAAAAGAAAGAGTTTAAGTCAATTCTGTTGTGTTGAGAAATTACAAATGCTTAGTCCCGCCCACACCACCCCCCCCACAAACACTAAAACATATCCCACTTAAGTTGACAGCACCCAGCAAAGGAAAAAAAATATAAATGCTGATAAAATAATGAATTTAATGCTCAACTTCTTAAAAAAAATCCTGAAAGGCGAAGAAAAGCCCATTGAAGAAGAAGTGAAAATAGAAGACCTTTCTGCATGGGTCGAGGAAAAAACAAAGCCCATCTGCCAGGAGAATGATGAGATAGTTGAGTCGCTTAAAAGGGAGGCAATAGAGCTCATTGCCCGATTAGAAGAGCCATTGCAGGATCTCCTAAATGCCGAGCTAAAAAATGATAAAATTCCATTAAAGGAAATACAAATAATGGAAGGGCACAGGAACGCTTACATTCAGAAAGTAAAACAGTTTATTAATGGATTCAATGAAATGAGAGGAACTAATCCTGAGGAATTCTTAAGGGTGCTTGATGAAAAGTTTTCTTACATGGCAAAACAGACTTACAAGAGCTTCTTTGTCCTGCAGGAGTTCTTTGGCAACGAAACAAAGCTCATGGCAAAAAAAATCAAGGAGGTAGAGGAAGCCAAGAAAAAACTCAAAGAGCAGCTGGAAGACCCGAAAATCAAAAAGATTAAGGAGATAAGGAAAAAAACGAGAGAGCTGTACGAAAAAAGGGAGAAAAAAAACAGGCTGGAAGAAATAAAAAAACAGAAAGAGCATGAAAAAAAAGAATTAACAGAAAAAAGGAAAGAGCTTGAAAAAGAGCTTGAGTCCTTAAGGAAAGGAAAAGAGTACAAAGAGCTTGAAAGATTAAGAATGGAAAGTAAGAAAACTGAAGACGAGCTGAAAGCTGTTGAGAGAAAAATCCACGCAGACTTCGCTGTTATTGAGCACGCACTAAAGAAATACCAGAGAATGGCCTTAGAGCAGGAAATAATTGATGATTACCTGAAGAACCCTAAAAAAGCGTTGATAACAGACACAGAATTTAAAATAGTCAGCTGCCTAAAAAAATTAGCTGAGCTGGTAAAAGATGGAAAAATAGAAATGAAGGATAGGAGAAAAGACAAGACGCTGGAAACCATTGGGAAAATGACAAGGGATTACCTTAATGGAATTGCGCTGGAGCTGAGCAGGCTGCAGTATGAACTAAGTGAAAAAAACAAGCTTATAAAAAACATTAAGTCCCAAATTCCAGAAGACGACATTCTCTACAGGATAGAAAACACAAATAGTAGGTTGAAGAGCACAGAAAAAGAGATTTCTTCTCTTACAAGGGAACTTAACCAGATAAATATTGAATCGGGTTTGGAAAAATTAAAGCAGAAGATTAATGAAACATTAAGGGTTGAGCTGACAATATCAATATCTTAATCAGTTCTCATCATCTGAAAAAACTGCCTCTATCCTGCCGTTAACGTTTCTGTACCTTATTCCTATTTCCTGGCCAGAATCTTTTTTTGGGGTTCGCGGCTTCTTTGCATTATCATCTTTTTTGGCCTGTTTTTTCTCGGCTGGCTTTTTTTTAGTTCCCCTTTTATTTTTAGGCTTACTCGGCTCGACAAAAAACTCTTTTACAGCCTGAAAAAAACCGCTTTGCCTCTTTAAGGATTGAGAGCCTGCTTTTTGCTTTTGTGCCTTAAGCGCTGCCTTGCAAGCAACGACTTCAGAATGAAGCTTCATCATGTCGCTCTCATAATCATCAAAAAACACCACATCCTTCTCCAATTCCTTAAGCTGGGCTGATAATTTCTCCAGCTTGTCTCCATCCTTAATCTTGCTTATTTTTTTTGAGAGAAGTGAAAGCTTGCTGTTAATTTCTTCTAGCTCATTCTCAAACTGGCTTTTGGTTATGAGGTTTTCTCCGTACTCAATCAGGTTCTTCCTAAGGTTGTCGATTTCCTTAATCTCTTTTCTAAATGCTGAAAGCTTGTCATTAGTCTTCTGAATTCTTGACTTAAGCTCTTCTTTGGAAGCCTTCTCTTTCCTGACTTCTTTAATCATGTTTTGTAGTTTGTCAAAAGCACTCTCTTTTTCCTCCAGCAGGTTTTCGTATTTTTTAAGCCTGGTTTCAAACATGTTTTTTGTTATGTAATCCTTGTCCTTCAAATCCTGCAAGGCCCTTATTACCTTGTTAAGCTCAAGCTTTGTCTTGTTAAGCTCATTCGCTAAACTCGTCCAATTATCTGTGAGCTCTTTCGCTGTTTTCTGCGCTGACTCAACTCTTTTAAGCCTTGTATCGTATTTCCTAAAGAAATCAGACTCTTTTTTCAGCTCCTTGCTGTTCAGCTTTTCATCAAGCTTTTTTATGCTTTTCTCAATCATAGCTATTTTTCTAAGGAATTCTGTCCTGGGCAGCGCAGAAGAACTAAGCTCGTAAATGTCACCTTTTATTTTCTCAACATTAAACTTGAAGTCCGAGACGTGATCCTTGGGAAGGTAATGCGCCTTTATGTAAGAAACATCATTTTTCAAGTCGTCAAACTGCTCTCTTACGCGCAAAGAATGCTCCAATTTGCTCATCAGCATGTTAAGCGCGGTCTTTGTCGCGTAGTTATCCTCTACACGCTTTGTGAGCTTCTTAAGCTCAGCGCTTATTTTTTCCAAGGACGCCTGCATGCTGGCCATTTGAGAAGAAGACCAGATGCGCCAGCGAAGATGCTCTTCATTTATGTCTTTGAAGTCCTGCTTGACTTTTGCAAAAGTCTTTTTTAACCTCTCATCAAGATCAGCTAACACCACCAAAATCCCCTCATGTATTAACTTTAAAGAAATAAAGCCCTATATAAACTTTGCGGTAGTGTTTTATTCCAAGGCTTTCAGGGCTGGCAGCTCGTTTCCAGCCAGCAACTGCAATGACGCGCCACCTCCTGTTGAGACGTGATCAACCTTGTCCTCTAACCCATATTTCCTGATGGCTGCTGCCGAGTCTCCGCCGCCTATTATTGTTGTCGCGCTCAGCTTTGCTATGAATTCAGCGATTTCCCTTGTGCCGTTAGCAAATTTATCCCATTCAAACACGCCAATAGGACCGCCCCACACAACAGTTTTTGCTGTTTCAAGCGTTTTCTTATATTCCTCAATAGTCTTTTCGCCGATGTCAAGAATCATCCAACCCTCTGGAATTGAATCAACACCAACGTTTCTTGACTTTGCTTCTTCATCAAACTCATCAGCAACAACACAATCTGTTGGAAGCACAATCTTGTCCTTGTGCTCGCTCAAAATTTCCTTTGCAACATCAAAGCTTTCCCTGTCACATTTTGAGCTCTGAACATCGAAGCCCTCAGCCTTAAGAAAAGTGTTGGCCAGAACACCACCAATAATCAGCTTATCAACTTTTTTCAGAAGGTTTCTTATCACGGAAATCTTGTCCGCCTTTGCACCGCCGATGATTGCCACAAAAGGCTTTCGCGGGTTCTCAAGGCTGAGCATTCTTATTTCCTTCTCAACAAGAAGGCCGACGCAGCCTGGAATGAATTTAGGTATTCCTGTCATTGAGGCATGGTCGCGGTGGCAATTAGAAAAAGCATCATTAACGTAAACATCAGCGTAGGAAGCCAGCTCCCTCGCAAAATTCTCGTCGTTCTCTTCCTCCTCCTTGTGAAATCGCAGGTTTTCAAGAAGGATAATGTCGCCAGGCCTCATCATATCAACTGCTCTTTTCACTTCAGCCCCGATGCAATCATCGAGCTTTTTAACTTTCCTTCCTAGAAGTTCTTCCAAGCGCTCCCCAACTTTAGTCATACTCAGCTTCTCAACAAACTTTCCCTTTGGCCTGCCGTTGTGAGAAATAATGATTACGCAAGCGTTTTTATCAAGAAGATATTTTATTGTTGGCAAACTCGCCCTTATCCTTTTATCATCAGCGATAGTGCCGTCATCATTGAAAGGAACGTCAAAGCCAGCCCTGAGCAGGACTTTCTTGTGCGAAAAATCAAAGTCTTTTAGGGTTTTAACCATCTTAAAGCATTCTCTTCAGGAAATCAACCATTCTGCAGCTGTAGCCCCACTCATTGTCGTACCATGCCACCACTTTTACCAGCTTCTCATGAACTTTTGTTGAGAGCGCATCAAAAACGCAGCTGTGCCTGTTGCCTATTATGTCTTTGCTGACAATAGGCTCGTCGCAGTACTCAACAATTCCCTTAAGCTCATGGTTTGCTACAGACCTAAACAGATTGTTTATCTCTTCAACACTCGCAAACTTTTGAAGCACTGCCACAAAATCAGTTATTGAGCCGTCTGGAACAGGCACTCTGATCGCCATGCCGTCAAGCTTTCCGTTAAGCTCAGGAATGACAAGGCCGACAGCCTTTGCAGCTCCAGTTGTTGTTGGAACAATATTAACAGAGGCAGCCCTCGCCCTTCTCAAGTCCTTGTGAGGCGCATCAACCAATCTTTGATCGCCGGTAAATGCGTGGACAGTCGTCATAAAGCCTTTCTCAACGCCAAAATTGTCATTAAGCACCTTAACTATTGGTGCCAAGCAGTTAGTCGTGCAAGAAGCATTGCTAATAATATGATGCTCGTCCTTGTTGTAATCGTGCTCGTTAACGCCTATAACAAATGTTGGGACGTCATTGCTTTTAGCAGGAGCGCTCAGCAGAACTTTCTTTGCTCCTGCTTTTATATGCTTCTCGCAAAGCTCTTTTGTCCTGAAGAATCCTGTGCTCTCAACAACTATGTCAACATTAAATTCTTCCCAAGGAAGATTCTCAGGGTCGCGCTCAGCAAAAACCCTTATTTCCTTTCCGTCAATCACTAAGGAGTTTTCCTTTGCTTCTACTTTGCCCTCAAACTTTTGATGGACAGAATCATATTTTAAAAGGTGCGCTAACGTCTTTGTGTCAGTCAAATCATTAAATGCGACAAACTCAATATCATTATCCTTGTAGCCTGCGCGGAACACCATACGCCCTATTCTTCCAAAACCGTTGATAGCAACCTTAACCATGATTTATCACCTTTTTTTTACTAATTTATTGGCTGAGCATTTATATATTTTGCTGAAAAGATTAAGAAAAAAATTTATTTTCTTCCAAGCTGCTTTTCCTTCTCAGAAATCCTCAGCGTAGTCCTGATAACCGTGTCAGGGTTCAGGCTTATGCTGTCAATTCCCTGCTCGACAAGGAACTCTGCAAAGTCAGGGAAGTCGCTCGGAGCCTGGCCGCAAATCCCTATTTTCCTTTTATTCTTCTTTGCAACTGAGATAACGTGGCTTATCAGCCTTTTCACAGCCTCGTTTCTCTCGTTGTAAATGCTTGAGACGAGCTCTGAGTCGCGGTCAAGGCCAAGTGTTAATTGGGTCAAATCGTTTGAGCCTATGCTGAAGCCGTCAAATATCTTGCAGAACTCGTCAGCGAGAACAACATTGCTGGGAATTTCGCACATAACATAAACCTGCAATCCGTCCTTTCCTCTTACCAAACCATTCTTCCGCATTTCAGCCAATACTTTCTTGCCTTCCTCAACAGTCCTGCAGAAAGGAATCATTATCTTAACATTCTTCAAACCCATCTCGTTGCGCACTTTTTTTAATGCAGCGCATTCCAAGGCAAATGCCTGCCTGTACTTTGGAGAATAATACCTTGAAGCGCCTCTCCACCCAATCATGGGGTTGTCCTCTTTCGGCTCATAAAGAGTTCCTCCAATTAGGTTTGCGTACTCATTGCTCTTAAAATCGCTCAGCCTCACAATAACATCTTTTGGATAGAAAGCGGCTGCTATCGTTGCTATGCCCTGCGCCAGCTTGTCAATAAAGAACTGTTTTTTGTCAGAATAATTGCAAGTCAGCTCGTCAATCTGCCTTTTTATGTGATGGTCTTTTATCTTTGAGTAATTAAGCAAAGCCAAGGGATGGATTTTTATGTAAGAGTTTATTATGAATTCTTCTCTTGCCAGCCCAACCCCATCATTTGGTATGAATGATTTCTCGAAAGCAGAGTCCGGCTCGCCAACGTTCATCATCACTTTTGTTTTAGTCCTTGGGAAATGAACCAAGTCGTGCTTCTTAACTTCAAAAGGTAGTATTCCCTCATAAACAAAGCCCTTCTCGCCGGAGCTGCAGTCAACAGTGACAGGCTGGCCCTGCTTAAGAACTTCAGTGGCGTTGTTAGTGCCGACAACGCAAGGAATACCCATTTCCCTTGAGATGATTGCTGCGTGGCAAGTCCTTCCGCCGCGGTTAGTTATAATAGCAGAGGCTATCTTCATTATGGGCTCCCAGTCAGGGTCTGTCATCTCAGTAACCAATACTTGGCCCTGCTTAAAATTATTAATGTCTTTCACGTCCTTTATCACGTTGACTTTGCCAGCGCCTATCTTAGAGCCGACGCTGTTGCCCTCAACCAAAACTTTGCTTTTTCTTTTCAGAACGTATTCCTCAAACCGCGTGATATCTTTTTGAGACTGTACTGTCTCAGGCCTAGCCTGCACTATGAACAGCTTTTTTGTCTTGCCATCCTTGGCCCATTCCATGTCCATCGGCATAAAACGGCCGTGCTTATGAGAGTAATGGTTTTCAATAATAACAGCCCACCTCGCAAGCTGAAGTATTTCATCATCACTTAAAACGAATTGCTTGCGATGAGCAGCGTCAACAGGCACATTCTTTGTTGTCTTGTTTCCTGACATGTCATAAATCATCTTTATGTGCTTCTCACCCACTTTCTTGCTGATTATAGGCCTGTAACCTTTCTTCAGAGTGGTTTTGAAAACGTAATACTCGTCAGGATTCACAGCGCCTTGAACGACATTCTCGCCAAGACCGTAAGCACCGGTTATGAAAACAGCCTCCCTAAAACCTGACTCAGTGTCTATTGAGAACATAACGCCTGAGCACGCGAGGTCTGACCTCACCATTTTTTGCACTCCTATTGACAATGCAACCTGAAAATGGTCGAAGTGCTTGTCTTCTCTGTAAGATATTGCTCTGTTTGTGAATAGGGAAGCGAAGCATTTCTTGCAGGCTTCAAGCAAAGCGCGCTCACCCCTAATGTTGAGGTATGTTTCCTGCTGGCCTGCGAAGCTCGCGTCAGGCAAATCCTCTGCTGTCGCGCTTGAGCGAACAGCAACGTCGGTGTTTCTGCCGTACTGCTTGCAAAGCTGCTTGTAAGCTGAAACTATTTCATCTTTAAGCTCGGGCGGAAACTCTGCACTCAGAATAAGCTCCCTAATCTTATGTCCTGTGTGCTGCAGGCTTGTAATGCTGCTCGGCTTAAGGAAGAAAAGCGCTTTCTTTATTTCCTTGTCAAGACCTGCTTTCTGAATGAAATAACGGTAGGCGTCAGCTGTTATTGCAAAGCCGTTAGGAATATTAACCCCTTTCTTGGTGAGGTTTTGGTACATCTCGCCGAGAGAAGCGTTTTTTCCGCCAACAATAGGAACATCTTTAATAGTTAATTCCCTAAACCAGAGAACAAATTTGTGCTTTGCCATATCATCAACCCCTTTTTTTGAAAGTAATAAACTCACAGAAGAATAAATGGTATTTAAATATTATGATTTCCTCACAAAAAGGCTTTCTTTCACAATATCCTGAACTGTTTCCAAGTCATTAATGTTTGCTTTTTCGCGCAAATTCATGCGGGCAGACGCCCTGACTAGGCGCATAATGCCGTGAACGAGCCTTGGCGAGACTTCAACAAGGAACTCTTTCTCGGAAGATTTTAAGTGGTTGACAAAGTCAGAGATTGCAGTCTTAATCTCTGAGGGTATCTCAACTTCAAGGCTTCCGGCATAATCAACGTAGCGCTTTACAAAGTCTTTGTCATTCCTGCTGACTTTTTTCTGCCTGCCCTCAAGAATCTTGTTGGTTATCCTCATGAATTTTTCCCTGTCAGGCTTTCTCATCATAAACACCAAGTGAAACCTTGAGAGCATCGCAGCATCAAAAGGAATCTGCTTTTTCAAAACCTCAACTGTCCTGCCTACGAACTGCTCGCCGGAAGGGTTTGCAGTCGCTATTATTTTCACGTTAGCATCAAGCCTGTGGTGGTGGTCTGCCTTGTCATAAGTTATAAATCCTTTTTCCATAGCATTGTAAAGAGAGGCGCGGTCAGTCGGCCTCATAAGGTTAAGCTCGTCAATAGCGCATATCCCGTTATGCGCCAAAGGCAGCAACCCTTTTATTATCTTGCCACCCTTTATTGTCATTGACAGCCCGGCTGAGCTAGTACCTGAGCCGAGGCCGAAGCTTGAGATGGGGTGAAGCTCGCTGCTTGACCTTATTATGTCTGTTTTTCCTGTTCCAGGATCGCCTAAAAGAAGTATGTGAATCGGGTCATCAACAAAAAGCTGCAAAGCAGCTGCTTTTTTTATAAGGTCGGCGCCTATTATGTTAGGAGCTATAAGGGTTGGGATTAATTCATGGGCTTTTTTTGAGAACAGCTTGAAAGCTTTTTCATAAGCGTTTCTTTCAATCTTCTTGTTTGTTTTTTCCACAAAGCTTTTAAGGCCGGGAACGCCTTGCCTTAACCTCAGCTGAACGTACTCCTGCTCAGAAACGAGGCTGTCAGAAACACCTATTCTAGTGTAAAAAAGGCTGATCTTGTTCTGCTTCAAGAACTTCTTTGTTTGCTTAAAGCTTTCCCTGTCAAGGCACGCTTCAAGAAAGTCAAGCATGTTAAGCTCTTCCCTGCTGAAAGGCCTTGCAAGCCTCAGGATATCCATAACTGCCATTGATTTTGCTTTGATTCGGTTTAATTTAAAGTTTTTGGTAAAGGAAAATATAATTAACATTTTTTTACAAGAGGAGCAAACTATATTAAACCATGACTCAACGAGTTGGGTTCAAGAGGGCCGCACCCATTGTAAAAAATTAAAAAAGTTTATATAACCAATTCACCTGCAAAATTATTATGAACAAAATAATAAAAGATTCTATTCTTACTGTTCTTCGCCGGATGAGGAAGGCATTGAAGCAGCGTGATTCCCATCTTCTTGCAAAGCTGAGCAATTTCACAATACACAACTCAAGCATATTTCAGGATGAGGACTCAATAACAACTGCTTTGGTGGCGTATGCTCTTTCAAAGATTATTGCGCGCGAGAAAGACCAGATTTCTGATTCTGACGTTGATTACATAAGAAAAGCAATTCAAAAACTGCAGGATCACTTAAGGAAAAATCAGGAGGAACTCTTCAGGGATGATATGAACACGTTAATTGAGGACATAAAAAGATTGGACAGCAAAGTCTCAATATACTTTGATGAGATCCTGCAAAAATCAAGGATTAAGAAAGGAAGTGCGATTTACTCGCATGGCATTTCGCTGGCAAGAGTTGCAAAAATATTGGGTGTGAGCCAATGGGAATTGATGAGCTATGTTGGCAACACAAGAATAATAGATGAGGAGGAAAAGGAAAGCGTAAAGAAAAGGCTCGCTTTCGCAAGAAGCCTTTTCGAGCTTGTGTAAAATGAGCCGTAATAAATCCTTGGTTTTTGATGCCGGGCCGCTTATCAGCTTGACATCAAACAACCTGTTGTGGATTCTGAAAAAGCTGAAAAAGCATTTCAAAGGGGAATTTTACATAACGTCAGAGGTCGAGCAGGAACTAGTGCATAGGCCTTTGAACAGCAAGAGGTTCAAGTTTGAGGCATTGCAAGTGATGAAGGAGATTAAGAAAGGGGTCATAAAAGTTGTTGACAACGAGCGCATAAAGAGCCTTGCTAAAGAATTAATAGGGCTTGCAAACCACTGCTTCAGCGCCCACAATAATTACATTCAAGTGGTTCATATGGGTGAGATGGAGGTTGTTGCTACAGGAATCCTGATGAACGCATCTGCTCTTGTAATAGATGAGAGGACGATGCGCTACCTGATAGAAAACCCCATAAAAGTCAAGAGGAGGCTGCAAAGAAAGCTACACACTTATGTGCATGTTGACAAAACCGCGTTAAAAAAACTGCAAAGAAGGCTGCGCGGCTTGAAAGTAATAAGGTCAGTCGAATTAATATCTGTCGCGTATGAGATGGGATTATTGAATGAGTACATACCAGACCTGATAGAATCAAAGAGCATTCTCTTGGATGCAGTTCTTTGGGGAGTAAAGATAGACGGCTGCGCTGTTTCAGAGAAAGAGATTGACGAGATTGAGAAGCTCATAAAGTAGAAAGTATTTTATATTAAAAACAACAAGTATTAAAAAAATGATTGAAAAATCAATAATCACTTTGATATCGTTTTCTGTTTTAGTTGTGGTCATATATTTTTTGAGGTTCAGGATAATCACAATAGTCCAGCCGCTTTTCAAAAAAATGGGCGAAGAATACCACTTTGTTGAGCAGGACCAAATAGTTAAAGGAGTCAATGCTTTGCTTTTATCTTTCGCGTTCTCTATGATGCTGGTGTTGTGGTTTATTTACCTCAGCTTTTTTGATTTTGATAAGAGGATTAGTTGTATAATAATATTTATTATACTCTTAGTGATAGTAGTGTTCTCGCTTTTGTCCTTTAGGCATTTTGTGAAGGCTTTTAGAATAGCGAACGAGGTGCACGCAGGCCCGAAAAGGGAACATAAGTAAAGTTTATATAAATCAGGCGCATGCGAATTTCTTGAGGGGTGTGCTTTGCTGAAAGGCCAGATAATATCAGGAGACTTTGGAAACATAATTGTGAGGCAGAAAGCAGGCCGGGAAATCGAGCTTGGAGAGCTCTTAGTTTCTGAAGACGGCAGAATGCTGTTTGAGGTTGTTGACTTGCGCTTCGGAAGCCAGATATCAGAGCAGAACCGCGAGCTTATTTCAGGAATGGACCTTGAGGAGAACGCTGACACAGAGCTTTTTGAGAAAGAGCTCAGGAATTACACGATAGCAGTGCTGAAGCCTGTAATCAGGATTGGAGAAAAAGCTTCTCTAGTGAAGACACTTCCAGTTTTCCTTTCAAAAGTAAGGGAAGTTAAGGAAGAAGACTTGAAATTCTTAACAAAGCCAAAGAACCCGTTGTTTCTTGGAAAGCTGAGGTCAGGATCAAAAGTTATGAATGTTGATATTTTCCTGGATGCTGCGAAAGCTCTCTCGCACCACATCCTCATCCCGGCAACAACTGGAAGGGGGAAATCTAATCTTACAATGGTCATGCTGTGGGGGCAGCTTGACAAAGACTATTGCGGTGTTTTGGTTCTTGACCCTCATGATGAGTATTTTGGAAGGCATAAACTTGGCTTAAAAGACCACCCGAAAAGCGAGAACCTTGTTTATTACACGATGCGCAGCCCGCCGCCAGGGCAGAGGACTCTTAAAATAAACGTAGAGCAGATAAAGCCTAATCATTTCAACGGCGTCGTGGAATGGAGCCAAGCACAGCACGAAGCGCTGGCAGCTTATCATAAAAAGTACAAAGAAAAATGGGTTGAAGCTATAATAAAAGAAAGGCCTGTTGACAATTTTAACGAGGCAACGTTGAGTGTGATTAAAAGAAGAATGCTCAGCCTCCTTGACTTAGAGCTGGACAGCTCTGGAGTTTACTGCAAAGGAATATTTGACTTCTCAGCAGGCGAAACAACAATAAGGGATATTGTGAACGAGCTAATAAAAGGAAAAACAGTTGTGATTGACACTTCGTACCTGTCAGGAGCTGTTGAGATACTCGTCGGCTCATTAATAACAACAGAAGTCTTCAGCAAATACAAGCATTTCAAAGCGACAGGAGAGCTGAAAGACAAGCCAGTAATCAGCATTGTTCTTGAAGAGGCGCCGCGCGTCTTAGGAAAAGAAGTGCTCGAGAAAGGAAGCAATATTTTCAGCACAATCGCAAGAGAAGGAAGAAAGTTCAAGGTAGGTCTGACAGCAATAACGCAGCTGCCAAGCCTAATACCAAGGCAGATTTTAGCCAATATGAACACAAAAATAATACTCGGCTTGGAAATGGCTCCTGAAAGAAACGCGATAATAGAATCAGCGTCCCAGGACTTGACAGAAGCTAGCAAAAGCATCGCTAGCTTAGACATAGGAGAAGCAATAATAAGCTCAAACTTCGTGAAGTTTGCAACTCCAATAAAAATCCCTTTGTTTGAGGAAATGGCAAAAAGCGCAAAAGATAAAAAACTTGAGGAAAATAGCTTTGAAGGAGTAAAACTGGGTGGGTAATATGAGAAGTATGAAATCAATTGACAGCCAGATAAGGCACTTGCTTGAGCAGAAAGAAGAGATTCTGGAAAAAGTCCTTGACAAATACGTAAAAAACGCAGTTGAGAAATCAAGAGAGATTATTGTCCTGTTAAGGCAGATTATTTTTCAAAACAGAAACTCGAAATTGGGCGAAATAAAAGGCAGGATTAAAGAGGTTCTTGACGCCTTAGACAAAATAATTCCTGAGCTGCCAGAAGGACCGTCAAAAGAAATGATTGAGAAGGACAGGGATAAATGGAATAAGAACTACGAATACGTTGAGGATGTAATGTCAGGAAAAGAAAGACCTGACTTAAATGACTTAAAAGTCGGGCTGGAAAGAAATTTTACAAGGCTTGGCAGAGACCTTGTTGAGCTTGCAAAAAAACTGGCCGACCGACTGGAAAGAGAAAAAGACTTACTATGGTCTGAACAACAAGAATTCTAAGACTTTGGCTTCCAAATCCTTGCTATTTTCTCTTTCTTATTATACTCATCTATGTACTTGCCAACCTTGTCAGGAAGTATTTTCTTCAAGCTGGCAGAGCTCTCATGAAGTTTCGCAAGTTTTTTCTCTATGTTTCTCGTTATCGCCTTGTAAAAGTCAGGGCTTGAGTAAATAAGGCCGTCAACAATCCTCTGGTAAGCGGATGTGCCGTCAAGAGCAAAGACTATGTATCCGCGCTTTCCACCTATCAACTCTGAATAAGTGTCCATGCCGGCATAAATCTTTTTGTAATCAGCGTAATAAACTCCTCCAGCCTTTGAGCTAGGGTCAAGTATTAAAAGCTCGTCTCCATTAACGCCTAAGCACACAGAGTAATGCGCGCTTTTTGCAGAAGGGAAAAGAACTGACTTCTTGTAGTCAACAATTATTAAGGCGTCTCCTTTCAGCCAAGATTTCACCTCTTCCTTCAGGTTTGTGATCTTGTCAACATCTATCCAGACGCCAAGAACCTTGTTGTCAGTGAGTTTTTGCACAGCTCTTATAAGGTCAGCGGGTTTTGTGCCGCCAGGCACCTGCGCGTTTGCTTTCTTGCCTATTTCCTCCTGGCTGAACTCAAAACCGAAAATGCTGAGAACAATTGAAGCTGATGCCGGGCCGCAATAGCTGGGCGTTTGAGCAACGAATTTTTCCTTAATGCTCTCAAGAGTGCTCAGCCTTGTCCTGACCTTTTTATAATACAGCCCTTTGTCAAAAAGCTCCTTGTAAGGCACAAAATAATAAAAGTTTCCACTAGGCTTGGTCAGTATTCCCTGAGCCTTGAAAGACTTGACTTTCACCAAATCAGCACCGACCTTAATGTACTCGCCAACCTTGATCATGCCGCTTGACTTGATAAACCAGCCTGCAAACAGGTTTTTTATGAAATCCTTTGCACCGAAAAACGCCAGCAACAAGACAAATAGAAGGATTGGGTAAAATATGAAGCTGAGAAATGATATGACAGCGCTTATGTTCACGCCAGCAATGTTCAAAGCAACCAAAACAAATATTATGTAAAGAATGAACTTGATGATAGCAAGCAAGTTATACGTTATGACATCCTTGCCAGACTCTTCCAGCAGTGTAAGTAGGCCGCTGCCCTCCAGAAAACGGTTTATTATCAGGAAGATGAACTGCACCACAAGAACAACAAGGACAAAGAGAAGGATTATTGAAAGGATTGTAGGAGTGTAAGAGTACAGCTCAACAAGCCAATCAGCAGTAATGCTTATCTTAAGGTAGCTTAATGATATGCTGATAAACACGAAATTTATTACGTAAAACACCAACTTTGCGATGCCAGGCTTCTCCAAGTCAGTCCTGTAATGCTTCCTGTACGATGATGTTATGAAGCGCTCGCTTATCTTTGACAAAGAAAACCCAAACAGAACTATTACAAAACTAATTATCAGCTTAAGCGTGACAGGGTCAATAACCATAAAAGCAAGTAAAGTGATGATTTAGTATAAAAATTTTCTTAATTGTTAGGATAAGTTTAATAATAACTTCTGCTTCCATGCAATTATGAAATTCGCGCACATGGCGGACTGCCACATAGGAAGCTGGAGGGATCCTAAGCTCAGGGACGCAAGCACAAAGGCGTTCTCAAAAGCAATTGACATTTGTTTAGAGGAAGATGTTGATTTCGTGCTAATAGCAGGAGACTTGTTCAACACTGCACTGCCCGGAGTTGACCTTCTGAAAAGCGTTGTTGCAAAGCTTAAAGAGCTCAAGGACAAAGGAATACCTGTTTACGGCATTGCAGGAAGCCATGACTTCTCGCCGAGCGGAAAAACAATGATAGACGTCTTGGAAAATGCAGGCCTTTTTGTCAATGTTTGCAGAGGAAAAGTCGAGGACAAGAAATTAGTCCTGGAGTTCACCACTAATGAAAAAACAGGGGTGAAGATTACTGGAATGCTGGGCAAGAGGGGAATGCTGGACCGCAAGTTCTATGAGCAGCTTGATTCCAAAAGCCTTGAAAGAGAAAATGGGAGAAAGGTATTCCTTTTCCACACATTGCTGTCAGAGCTCAAGCCAAAAGACCTTCAGATGATGGACTCTTCTCCATTATCATTGCTTCCAAAAGGTTTTGATTATTATGCTGGAGGGCACCCCCATTTTGTTCTTACAAAAAAAGAGGAAGGCTATGGCGTAATAGCTTATCCTGGCCCTTTGTTCCCGAACAGCTTCAAGGAAATGGAGGATGTAAAGATTGGCGGCTTTAACATTGTTGAAGACTGGAAGATAAGGCATGTTAATGTCCAGGTTTACAACGTTCATAACATAAGCGTTGACTGCAACCACAAAACGCCAGAGCAGGTTAAGGCGGAAATACTGGAAGGCATAAAGAATAAGGAATTCATCCACACCATTGTTACAATAAGGCTTTTCGGCGTTTTAGAGTCAGGAAAGGTTTCAGACATCGACTTCGGCGAGATAAGCAGAATGCTTTATGAGAAGAGCGCTTTCGCAGTCCTCAGAAACACGTCCGGCTTAAGCTCAAAAGAGTTTGAAGAAGTAAAGGTATCGCAGGGAAGCGTTGACGAGATTGAGGACAGGATAATAAGGGAGCACGCAGGCCAGATAAGCATTGGGCTGGACAGGGATAAAGAGATAACGCTGACAAAGAAACTTATTGACGCGTTGAACATGGAAAAAGCAGAGGGCGAGCGCACTTCAGACTTTGAGGCAAGGGTTTTAGAAACAGTGAGGAAAGTTCTTGAATAATTCTGAATTTCCTTAACAAGTTCAAAAGGTTTCCTAGATTTCTTTGGCAAAGCTTGACTATGCCAAAACATCGTAAAATTATTAAATTCGTTTCACTTACTTCTGCTTTAAGGGGGTGTACTCATGGCAGAAGAGGAGGAAATAGGTGTTATAACGCATTACTTTACAAAAATAGGTGTTGGTATTTTGGAAATAAAGAATGGAACTTTAAAGGTTGGTGACACAATTCATGTAAAAGGAGCGACTTCTGATTTTACGCAGACAGTTGATTCAATGCAGATAGAGCACAAACCAGTTGAAGAGGCAAAGGCTGGAGATGCTATTGGCCTAAAAGTCAAAGAGCACGTAAGAGAGAACGACAAGGTTTTCTTAGTAAAATAAACGCATTTTACTATTTTTCAGTAGTCAATAATAGAAATATTTATAAATAACTATTTTAAAACCATTTTTTTTATGGATAAAGAGTATTTTACATACATTTTTGATGCTGCTTTTGTCTTTGTATTAGGTGTTTTTGGCTATGCAAAAACATATAAAAATGACTTAATTGGAATGATTTACTTTGCTGAAAGCGCAAGAAGCATTGACTTTAAAGAAACAACTTTTGCTAAGTGGAGGATAAGAACAACTGATGACGTGATTGATGTTTCAAGGCTTCAAGAAGGCATGCCTAGGCAGACTGGAAAACTATTGCAATACCCTGAAGTGTTGGAAGCAATGGGAATTGAAGTCGGCGGCCGTTCTGTTGTGGGAAAATATGATCTTGGCATGAATTGTTTTGCCGAAACGTATAAAACAGCAGGGTTAATTGGCATAATAAACCTTATGTTTAATCCACTTATTGCTATAACAACAGGTTTGGAATCACTTCTTGGCTTAAGCATCGGAGCAGAAATAGGGTCTAGAATGGCTAGAAAGCGCTTCAATTATTACTTCTCAAAAAGAAGGCCGGAGTTTGAGCGCAAGATTTAAATAAAATTTTTAATAATTTCCTTTTTTAAACAAAAAAGAGGTTCTTTTCAAAAAAATATTTTTTTACAATACTCTTAGATGGGGTTGGCAATGCTTAGTTTAGAAGACAAAATAAATACTTTTATCCAGAATAATATTGATGAACTGCCTGCTTGGGTTGTAAAATTTTTTTCTTGGCCTTACATTGCTGGTGATTCACCGGAAAAAACTATTCATAAAGCAGAAAAGCTTCTTCGCGATGGAAAGCACAGTACAATTGATGTTCTTGGAGAATTCTCCAGGAGTTTACAAAATGTTGCTGAATATGTAAACCTTTATAACTCAACATTTAATCTAATTGCACAAATGAATGTGAGGCCGACAGCTTCTTTTAAGCCGTCATGCTTCACGCCAGTACGCACTGTTCAAGAAAGTCGGCATGAAAAAGTTATTATTGAGAGGACAGACCTTGAGCTTTGCGAAAACAATATCAGGGCTCAAGTTCGAAGGGCAAAAGACCTTGGAATAATGGTCACTATCGACATGGAAGACCATCACTGGACTGATTTTACTCTTAACACTTATTTCAAGCTGAGAGAGGAAGGTTTTGATAACGTGGGCAGTGTTTTGCAGGCAAGGCTGTTCAGGACTGCAGAAGACGTAAGAAGGTTTGGCGCAGGTGACCGTGTTCGCCTATGCATAGGAATCTACAATGAGCCGCCGAGCATTGCTGTTGAACCGAATAATAAGAAAGAAATGAAAGAGCGCTTAATCAATTATTTGCCCACGCTTTTTGAGAATGACGTTTATGTTGAGATAGCAACGCACGACACCAATTTAATTGACAGAATATTCCAAGAGGTAATTTTCCCCATGGGAATACCTCCAGAAAGGTTTGAGACGCAGTTCTTGTTAGGAGTTCAATTAAACAGGTTTCAAAAAGCGCTTATATCTGGAGATTATTTTAAAAGATTTAGGAGTAGCGGATTTGATAATTCTCTTGTAGAGGAATACATTGAAAAAGGTGTGAAAGTCAGGATTTACCTTCCCTTTGCGCAGTCTTGGGATGATGCTTTGCCCTACTGTAGGAGGAGAATAAAAGCAAACCCGAACATCGCAAGGTACGGAATAAAAAACTTCTTAAGGCGCCCGGAAGTAATGCCGAGAATCATTTATGAAATGCTAAAAGAGAGGAAATAATCACTCTTCCTCCTTAGAAGCATTTTTCTCATTTTTATAAACATTTTCTCCAAATATTATTTTGCTTAAGTCAAGATAACCATCAACAATGTACTCCTCATATTCAGACCAGTCGCTCATTTCTGCATCGCCTCAATTTTTGCTTTGAGCTCCTCATATTCCTTTCTCATAACATTAAGCTGCTCCTTTTTGGCAGGATTTATTTGGTTTCTCTTCTCATCCCACGAAAGCCTGTCTATCACGACCTTCATGTCATGCATTTTTTCATCAATTTGTTCGGCGGTTAAAGATTCTTCTGTCATATCACTCACCTCTCGAGCGTAAGAAAAAACCGTCAATGGATAGTAATAAATCAATGTTAATATATATAGTTTTTGGTAAAAACCTTTCTTATTATTCATATTACATGAAATACAACTCATTTTTTATATTAGCAATCTTTAAATACGAGATGATTTATAGTTTTACCTTATGGAACGCAAACCAAGGCTCTTTTTTGAAGAAGGAACTGCGCCGAGAAAAAAAGCTTCTTCAAAAAAGACAAAAAGATATGCGCCTGCCAAAAAAGTAGCAAAGAAAACGCAAAAAAAAACAAAGGGTAAGCCTTCTAAAAAAAAGGCGCTTTCCAAAAAAACCACACATCAAATAGGTGTTAAGTCCGGAAAAGTGCAAATTAAAGGAGCTTTTGATATGGGTGCTGTTAAGAAGGCAATCGAGCAAAAACTACAGAAAAGAGAACTGCAAGAATCATTTAGTGATGAAGGAGAATTTTTTATCGGTGAAAAAAGAGTAGCAACAGGCATTCCCGGGCTTGACAGGGTAATGGAAGGCGGCTTCAGAATAAACACTTCAAACCTAATCGTTGGCGGTGCTGGCTGCGGCAAGTCAATATTCTGCATGCAGTTCTTAGTTAATGGCATTGACAAATACAATGAAAACGGAATTTACATATCTTTTGAGGAGAGCGAGGACAAAATACTTAAGGATTTTGAGAAGTTTCCATGGCACCTTAAAGAAAAAATTAAGAGCAAAAAACTTGTTATATTATCTTACACTCCGGAGCAGGTTGCCAAAGTCCTAAGCGTTGGGGGTGGCACAATAAGGGACACTATAGAGTCAATAGGAGCTAAAAGAATTGTTATTGACTCATTAACCGCCTTCACACTTTTGCATGAAAATGAGCTGACAAAAAGAAAAGAACTCCTAAAACTGTTCGAGTCCATATACAAATGGAATGTTACAGCGCTGTTGACTGCTGAGCATGAGCCTGACCCGGATAGGCATGAGTCAAATGTTTTAGAGTTTGAAGTTGATGGTGTTATATTATTATATAATGTTAGGAAAGGAGACATAAGGGAGCGCTCTTTAGAGGTTTTCAAGATGCGCGGAACAAAGCATTCAGCAAAGATTTACCCAATGAAAATAACAGACAATGGAATAATAATTTACCCTGATGAAACGGTGTTTTGAATGGAAAGGTTGCCAACAGGAATTGACGGTCTTAACAAGATTATTCAAGGGGGCTTTATAAAAAACTCTGTTAACCTTGTTGTTGGCGGGCCCGGCTCCGGAAAGACAATATTTGCCACGCAGTTCCTTATGGAAGGATTAAGGAATAATGAGGGCTGCCTGTACATAACATTTGAGGAAAAGAAAAAGAAGTTTTATAATGACATGCTTGCCTTCGGCTGGGACCTTGCTAAATATGAAAAGTTAGGAAGATTCGTTTTCATAGAGTACAGCCCTGAGCAGGTAAGAAACCTGATAGTAAAGGGCGGCGGCGTTATTGAGGATGTTATCAAAGATGCAAAAATTAGGCGCATAGTTATTGATTCCATAACATCTTTCTCACTGCTTTATGATGATCGTCTTTCAAAAAAAGAGGCTGCACTTGACCTTTTTGAACTCTTGGACAAGTGGGAATGCACTTCTGTAATGACTTCGCAGGATGAGAGCTTTAGTGACGAGCTCATAGCCAGTTCTCTTGAGTTTGAGGCTGACGGTATAATACTTCTTTACCACATCAGAAAAAAAGGCCACAGGGTAAGAGCTTTAGAAATCCTAAAAATGCGTGGAACAAAGCACCCTAGTGACATCGTGAAAGTTGAGATAACACCAAAAGGAATTGTTGTTGATCCAAAAACAGTTGTTGTTTTCTGAAACCTGCTTTTAAGCCATTCTTTTTTCTGGGTTAAGCCAAATTTTGTTGGTTTTGGAGATTACAATGCTTTGTCCCGCCCACACCACCCCCTCACCACCAAAACTTACCTCGCATAAGTTGACTTGCCTTTTTTCGGAATTAAGTCTGGGAATTAAGAAAAGTTTATATTCCAAACATATTATTATTTAATTCTATGCTAAGAAAAGCGCAGAGCGGCGTTGAACTTCTTGTCCTAGTTTCCTTTTTATTAGCAATATTTGTTTCTATATTTTTCCTTAATGAGAGGACCTCAAACAGCATTACAGGCCAGGTTTCATCAAGCCAGGCAAGCGTTGCTCTGTCAGACCTTGGGAACGCTGCTGAATTAGTATATAACCAAGGCGTCGGCTCAAAAACAGTGGTGCGCATAACACTGCCTTTAGAAACGCGCAACATCATAATTAGTAACCGCTCCTTAATCTTGAATCTTTCTGTAGGTAACAGCTCAGAGCAGCTGGTAAGGACTTTCGGTTTTGATGTCGCAGGCCAAATCCTTGCTGAGGAAGGAGAGCAGGAAGTTACAGTAATAGCAGCTGACGGAATCGTTTTCTTTAACCTTGATAACAAAGCACCGACCGCTTTTAACGGGAAGCCGACAGGAACAGTTTTTGATCTTCCTTTGCTGACTATGGCAACTAATGAGAACGCCATTTGCAAAGGATCTCTTAATGTTGATGAGGATTACGAAAATATGGATTTTGTATTCAACAATTCAGGCACATACCATAACTATCAGACTTCCAGCTTGGCCTCTGCTAATTACACTGTTTATGTAAGGTGTAATGACACTTCAGGAAACGTGGCTAATGAGAGCTACTCTTGGAGCTTTGAGCTCATACGAATGCTGAATGTTACCTTAAACACTGACAAATTATTATATGTTGAGAATGAGACAATCACTTTTTCCGGTGGAAATTACATATCCAGCGTGAAATTCTGGGTAAGCAACAGCACAGAAAACGTAACAAGCACAACATTAACAGCAAATTCCTCTGGCAACATAACGCACCAGTGGAATACTAGCATCTGCGACCAAAACTTCACAGCTTTTGCAAGAGACCTCACAACAGGCAGCGAGGCAAACACTACATTTGAGGTTTTATGCTATTTCAACGACACTTCACCGCCAAACATTACACTGATGCTTCCAGTGCAGAATGGTTATTCAGGAACAAACGCGACATTTATTTACAATGTGAGTGATGAGACAAGCATTGCTAACTGCTCATTGATTATTAATAACAGCATAAATATTACAGATCCTACAATCACCCTGGGCGTAAATCAGTCGTTCAACCTCAGCATGGCTGATGGCAAATACATGTGGAGCGTTAACTGCACTGACTCTTACAACAACAAAGGCTCAAGCGTTAAAAGAAACCTGACAGTTGACTCAGTTCTTAATCTTGAGACTGTATTCAATTCCAGCCCTCCTGTCCGAGCGTATGAGGAAGACTTTGACCCAACATGGGATGTTGAAGTGCAGTTCGATGACAACACCTCTTTTGCGCACGCGACTGACGAGGGCTCGCCATCTTACCCACCCCCTGATTATGTGGAATTTGTTTTCCCTGATTTCGGCTTTTTAGATAACGGCTTTTTTGACGTTTCTGATGCGCGCTTCATGTTCAAGCACAGGGACAACCCAAAAGGAGGAACCTTCCCTGACAATGATCGTAGGCAAGTGCAGTGCTATGACGGCGTTAATTGGAACGCAGTTGAGGTTTATGCGCTAAGCCCTGATGATGACGCTTGGGTTTATTACCAAAGCCCGGACTTGTCTGACTGCATAATATCACCTGCAGTTGCAAATAATATCAAGATGAGGGTGACGTTCGACCCGTCAAGCGATACAGGCGCAACGCAGGACATTGACTACGCTTACATCAATGTTACTCTTAAATCGGCAATTTACGCTAACCTGTGTGAGCGTGTTGAGGATGCTCCTCAGCCTGTTGATTTCAGCTCCGGCCTGAACACTTCCGGCAACACTTTTGGCCTTGGCATGGGTGATGACTGC
>RFII01000103.1 GCA_003695265.1 Candidatus Woesearchaeota archaeon
CACTTATGCTGGAAATATTGAGAACTTAAAACAAATAGAAAACCACCCAAATTACAAGTTTGTGCAAGGAGACATTTGTGATACAAAACTTGTTAATCAGCTCGTTAAAAGGGTTGATGCTGTTGTTCATTTCGCTGCAGAGAGCCATGTTGACAGGTCAATACTTAAGTCAGATGTTTTCATAAGGACTAACGTTCTTGGAACACATATTCTCCTGGAAGCGGCAAGAATTAACGGAAATAAAAGATTCCATCACATTTCAACTGATGAAGTCTTTGGCTCCCTCGGAAAAGAAGGCAAATTCAATGAAAAAACACCTTATAATCCAAGAAGCCCATATTCTGCCAGTAAAGCAGCCTCTGACCACTTGGCAAGGGCTTATTTTCACACTTACAACCTTCCTGTAACAATAACTAATTGCTCTAACAATTATGGTCCTTACCAGTTTCCTGAAAAGCTTATCCCTCTCTTTATCACAAATTTGCTGGAAGGAAAAAAGCTGCCTCTTTATGGTGACGGCCTTAACGTTAGAGACTGGCTGCATGTTGAGGATCACTGCGAGGCAATTGATTTGGTTCTTCACGAAGGGAAACTGGGAGAAACTTATTGTGTCGGCGGCAATGCAGAAAAAACAAACCTTGAGATAACATGGCTTATCCTCAGCGCTTTTGGTAAAGGAGAAGATTTTATCCAGTTTGTTGAGGACAGGAAAGGGCATGATCGAAGGTACGCAATAGACTCCACTAAAATTCAGGAAGAGCTTGGCTGGAGACCAAAGCACACTTTTGAGCAGGGCATGAGAGAAACAATTCAATGGTACAAAGACAATCAGGAATGGTGGAAAAAGCTAAAAGACAGGAAATTTGAGGAGTTTGAAATCAAGAAATACAAAAAATGAGGAAAATCCTTGTCCTTGGCGCTAGCGGAATGCTTGGAAATGATTTAATGAAGGCCTTTGCTGATCTTAACTTAACAGGGTGGAGCTCAAAGAATATTGACATAACTAATGAAAAACAAGTGAATGAGAGACTCAGTAAATTAAATCCTGGTATTGTAATAAATGCAGCTGCTTACACTGATGTTGACGGCTGCGAAACAAACAAGGAAGCTGCCATGAAAATAAATGGCAAGGCTGTTGGTTACATAGCAAAAGCTTGTAAGAAAACTAATTCAATTCTAGTCCACATAAGCACTGATTACGTTTTTGACGGTAATAAACAAGATGGCTACAAAGAAGATGATGATCCAAACCCAATTAATGTTTATGGAGCTTCTAAACTTTTAGGAGAGCAGAGTTTAATAAAAAACATGAATAAGTATTACCTTGTTCGGACTTCTTGGCTGTTCGGCGTTAACGGAAAGAATTTTGTTGAAACCATTCTTAGATTAGCTGGTGAGAAGAATGAGATAAATGTTGTTGATGATCAGTTTGGTTCTCCTACTTATACTTTAGACTTGGCAAATGAGATAAGAAAACTAATTGAATCAGAAAAAGATTTCGGCATTTACCACGTAACAAACTCTGGCCATTGCAGTTGGTATGAATTTGCTAAAGAGATTGTTAAATTATCATGCAACAATTGTAAGATAAACCCAATACCCACAGAGAAATACCCTTTGCCTGCGAAAAGGCCGAAATGCTCAATTTTGCTAAACACAAAATTAAATACTGGAATGAGGCACTGGAAAGATGCCTTAAAAGATTATATGGAGGTTAGAAAATGAAAGGAGTTGTTTTGGCTGGAGGCACAGGCTCAAGACTGATGCCCTGCACCAAAGTAACGAACAAGCATTTGCTGCCTGTTTATAATAAGCCTATGATCTATTATCCACTGCAGACTTTAATTGACGCTGGCATAAAAGAAATCTTAATAGTTTCTGGGCCAGGCCATGCAGGCCATTTCCTCAATCTTTTGGGCTCTGGCAGCGAGTTTGGGGTTAAGTTTACCTATGAAATACAAGAAGAGGCAGGAGGTATAGCACAGGCCCTTGGATTAGCAGAGGATTTTGCTGATAATGAAGCAGTTGCAGTCATTCTTGGCGATAACGTTTTTGAGGATAATTTCAAGGAAGAAATTCAATCATTCAAAAAAGGAGCGAAGATTTTCATAAAAGAGGTTCCTGACCCGCACAGGTTTGGCGTTGTAGAGCTTGAAGGCGATAAAGTAATTGGCATAGAAGAAAAGCCGAAGAACCCTAAATCAAATTATTGCGTTACAGGATTATACATTTATGACAATGAGGTTTTTGACGTAATCAAAACGCTTAAGCCTTCTGAAAGGGGTGAATTAGAAATAACTGATGTTAATAATCATTACATTGATAAAGGCAAGATGACTGCTGTTAAGGTTAAGGGCTTTTGGAGTGACGCAGGAACGTTTGACAGCTTGCTCAGGGCAAGTATTTTGGTAAAACAAAAATTAAATAAAAATTAATCATTTCTTTATTTCCTTTCTCAGCATTTTCATCTCTTCTAGCTGGTCCTGTATTATTTTTTTCAGCAGCCTTGTCTCTTCTGCGTGCTCTTTTATCACAACACTGAGCTCCTCTTTCTGGTTTTCGTTGACTGCCGTGATTATGATAAGGAATATTAGGATCAGCCACAGGAAGACTGCTGAGAACACCTCCCAGCCTATCCTGTAACCAGTGATTATTAGCTCTCTTTGTATGAGCCAAAGCCCGAGAGCAGCTATTATGAAGCCTACTGGAAGAAGTATCCACTCGAAAACATTGACTTTTCTCTTAGCCATTAAACCACCCCTTTTGTTAAGTGATTATTAATGAATTATCTCTGCTTATTAAATCTTTCCCAAAAAACGTTGTTTTTGGTGATGAGCTTTCCAATATCATTTCAAAAAAGCTTTTCTTTTTTTCATGCTTTTTTATGACTGCTGTCTCGTTTATTCTTGACTCAATATACCTTATTACTTCTTTTTTTCCGCCCAGCTCGTCAACTAGGCCGAGCTCTTTCGCCTCAGCTCCGAGAAAAAACCTTCCATCCCTGATTTTTTTGACTTGCTCGTCGCTGAGGTTTCTGTTCTCCTTTACTGACTCAATAAAGAATTCATGCACTTTGTCAAGGTATTCCTGGAATATTTCCTTTTCTTCATCGCTCAGCTTCCTGAAAGGGCTTCCTATGTCCTTGTGCTCTCCAGCCACGAGCCTCTGGTATGAGACGTTGTAATCCTGCAGGAGGCCTGAGAACTCGAGGTAGCTTGATATCACGCCGATGCTTCCTGTTATTGACATCCTGTTCGCAACAATGTAATCAGAGCTGCTCGCAACCCAGTAAGCTCCGCTTGCTCCGCTCTCCCTTATCCAGGCAACAACAGGCTTTTCCGCGTCTTTCACTGCTCGTGCTATTTCGTCAGAGGCGACTGCTGATCCGCCAGGGCTGTTTATCTCAAGGATTATTGCCTTGATTAATGGGTTCTTGTCAGCCTTTTCTATTAGCTCAACTACTTCGTCTGAGCTCGTGACTTTCTCTTTGAAGTAGCCTGTCTCAGAGTTAGCCCTTATCACTCCTGTTATTGGGATTTGTGAGACGTTGCCTGTTTCTGTGCTGAAAAAGCTTGCTATGACAGCGCTGACTGCCCAGATTATGAGCACTATTAAAAGCATTGTTTTCCATCTTGTTTTACGGCGTCCAAACATGGTACTCAACTGTCTCTGTTTTTGACAAAATCTCGCTCAGCCTCTTGTTCTTAAATATCAAAAATACTGGGTCGAGGAACATGAGTATTACAAAGGGGAAAAAAGGCACTATCTCAAGGTTTCTGACAACAGCCTGCCAGAGTTTTAAACTTTTTGGTTTTACGTGAATTCTCATCACGTATTTGCCTATCGTCTGGTTTGTTTTCCATTCCAATAGCGCGAAATACATTACTGCAAGAGCAGAAACGCTTATCATAACCCCATAAACCCTGCTTAAGTAGTCAGGATTGCTTATAAGGAATTCATAAGTCTCTGCAAACGTTGAGGCGTTCGTGAATATTTCTCCAATAGCATTCCTGAATGGACTAATCACAATTAGGTTTATTATTGACAGGTCAATTACGAATGCTAAGGCCCTCTTCCAAAGCGAAGCGGTCATCTCATGCATTGACACTTTCATGGGTTATGCAATATGTCATTCATATTTAAAACTATTGGCAAAATATTTATAGCGGAGCATAAAACCACGCTTTTATGGAATACTGCGACTTGCAAATTCATTCAACAGCGTCTGACGGCAGCTTAACGCCCTTCCAACTAGTCAAGAAAGCAAAAGAGCTTGGCTTGAAAGCAATTTCTATAACAGACCATGATACCATAGCAGGATTGGATGAGGCAATCCAAGCTGGCAAAGAATTTGGCGTGGAAATCATTCCAGGAGTCGAGCTTAGCGTAAAGTTTCACGGCAAAGAGATTCATTTGCTAGGCTACATGTTTGACAAGGACAACGCTTTTCTAAGGAAAAAGCTGGGTGAATTCCAGAAAAAAAGGGTTGGGAGGATTAAAAGAATCGTTGAGAAAGTGAATTCTTACTTAGTAAAAGAAGGCAAGCCAACCCTTGACTTTAATGAAATGATTAAAGGAGTGTCTGGCTCTGCTGCAAGGCCTCACTTAGCAAGGTACATGGTCAAGAAAGGGCTTGTCAAGGATTGGGATGAGGCTTTTGACAAGTACCTTGTGAGGTTCAATTCTCCTAAGTACAATCTCAGTGTTGAAGAGGCTGTTGAACTAATGGCTAAAAGCGGCGGAAAGCTTTTCATAGCACATCCTGGCTCTGCAAGAAAGTCATTAACAGAAATAACTCCTGACTTAAATGCGCAGAAAAAACTTATCAGGGAATTGGCAGGTCTTGGAATTAAAGGAATTGAATGTTATTACCCTGACCATGATGAGAAGGCCAAAAGCTTTTACTTGTCAACAGCAAAAGAGCTCGGCTTATTAACTTCAGGAGGCTCTGACTGGCACGGGCCTGATTCACCACATTCAATGATGGGCTCAATAAAAGCGCCGTATAACCTTATTTTAAAAATAAAAAGGGGTTCAAAGGAGCATCCTCTTTTGTAAAAAATAAAAAATTTAAAAACTAATTTTATGTTTTCTTTACCCAAAACCTTATAAACTCCCATATTTTTTTATTGTGAAAGATGTATAAAAAGCATAAAAAAGACAACCTGTCACCAGAAGAAAGAATTCAGGAAGAGATAAGAAGAGTCAAGCTGCCCAGAGGAAATCAAACCTTTGGAATACTTGAGCAGAGATTAGGAGCAAGCAGGATGAGGGTGCGCTGCTTGGACGGAAAAACAAGGGTTTGCAGGGTTCCTGGTAGGCTAAAGAGGCGACTCTGGGTGAGAGAAGGGGACATACTGTTAATTGAGCCGTGGGACTTGAGCGGCGACGAAAAGGGAGATGTTATTTTTAAGTACAAGCCAAGCCAGATAGGTTTCCTAAAAAGGAAAGGCTTGCTGAAAGGATTGGATGAGTTTGAAGAGTTCTAGTGTGTGAGATATGCTGTTAGAAGAGCAATTGCAAAAACCGTGTTTATCAAGAACCCTTTCCTGACCTTTTCCTTGTTCTCTTTGCCGAGCAAAAACACGAGAATTGAAACCGCTAAGTAGCCGCCTAAATGCGCAAAATGGCCTATGTTGTCATTAGTTGGAAGAAGCACTCCTGTTATGTCCAAAATTATTGCAGACCATCCAAGAATTATTACAGGGATTGGTATTCCAAAGATAAATGTGAAGTAAAACGGGTCAATGAGGATTGCGGTCGAGATTAATCCTGCTATTGCGCCGCTAGCCCCTATCCCTCCCTGGCCGAACAGCGCAGCAAAAAAAGAGGATATTATTGCTGACCCAAAATAAATTATGAGCATGAGGAAAGGGCCGAGCCTTTTCTCAACAATCCTTCCGAACACGAACAGGAACAGCATGTTTCCTGCGAGGTGCAAAAGGCTTGCGTGCAAAAACCAGGAGCTTGCCATTGGAGCAAAGTTAAGCTGCGCTAATTGCTCGGGCCTGAACGCGTATTGCAACAACTGCTTTTCGCTGATAAAGAACACTTCAGCAATAAAAACAAGAATATTAATTATTATAAGAGTTGCTGTAGTCTTGGCAGCTAACAAAAATCTTGCTAAATCCCTGACTGGCTCAAGCAGTACTCCCAGCTTCTCCTTCCCTAGCAAAACCTTAATCAGCGTTAGCGGCAAGAGAAGAATAAATAAAACCTGCTTTAACGTGAATTTTGCCTCTGACTCAATCTCTTTTTTCATACTGAGAAAATAATCTGCCTTGTTTATTAAATTTCCGACATTTTTATATATTTTTCAAGATTCTTTCAGCTTATGGGTTTTAAAGAAGAATTTGATAATGCTTTAAAAGACAAAAAGGTGGTTGTTTTCTCAGCAGACTGCGAAATAAGGTATAGCGGCCGTGCAGAGAGCTTCCTTCCAAGAGGTGACCGCATAATCATAATAAAGTCTGACAAAACCCTCCTTATCCACCAGCCCCATGGCAACAACCCTATAAATTACATGAAATCAAACACAAGGCACTCCTTAGCAGAGGAAAACGGAGTCTTGCGGTTAAAAAGCGAGAACCCCTTCCTGAAAGAATACTTGGATGCTGTGCTTTACAAAGTGCATTTCTTCCAAGCAGCCAAGCTTGAGGACAGCCAAAAGCTTCAATTGGCAGGCTCAGAAAAGGACATGTCTGACATGATTTACAATAATCCTGAGCTGATTGAGGAAGGCTTTAAGCCGCTGACAAGGGAAGAGCACACTAAGTACGGCTTCATAGATGTTTTTGGTTATGACAAGAACAATAATTTGGTTGTCGTGGAGTGCAAGCGCTACACTGGTGACTTGCAGGCAGTCACTCAGCTGAGGCGTTACGTGGAAAAAATTAAGAAGGCAAAAGGCCTGCAAAAGGTTAGGGGCATTCTAGCATGCCCAAAAATCAGCCCGAATGCCCTAAAGATGCTTACAGACTGGAATTTCAGCTATAAGCGAATTAACCCTCCTAAAAAGCTTGACATTGACAAGGCCCAGTTGAGAATGGATGAATTCAACTAAAACATTTCTATAACCTTTTCTTAAGATAACTCTCAAATCTAATTTTATTGGATTTAACAATCCCTAAACTTAGACTGTCATTATAATATTACCACTACAGAATAAAAAACTTTATATAATAGTTTCCTATAAGGTTATACCATGAGGGGTGGATCATACTTTTTCATGCTTTTAGTAATTGCTCTTAACCTATTTGGGATATTGCACATAATGCTTGGATTAAGCCAAAAATTCTTTGTTGATCAGGCATTGTTCGCGTTTCTTCTTGTTATAGCTTCTTTCGTGATGTTTGTTCTTATTGCCAACAACAAGGAGGCCGCGTGGCTATTCTCCGCATTACTATTTATTTTGTTGCTTGTTAACGTTGTTTACCTCCATTTTGTTGTTAATTCAAGAATCCTTAACATTCTCCTATTGTTTGATGCAATAACCTTCCTAATAACAGTAACTCTGCTAAGGGAAGGTGGTCAAGAAGTTGTGATAATACCTAATATGCCAAGAAAGTCAAACGAGCTTAAAAGAGAGCTCGGTCTTAATGAAGCAAATGCAGAAGAGCAAAAAATAATTATAGAGGAAATAAAGCCGCAAAAAAAGGCTGTTTACATTGCAGGGAAAAACTCAAAACTGTATCATGCTTCCTCATGCAGCTACGCAAAAAACCTGAAAAGTAAAATATTCCTAAGAGACAAGGGGGAGGCAAGGAGAAAAAAGCTGAAGCCGCACAGATGCGTTAAAAAACAAGGAAAAATTTAAATACTTAATAACCTTATAATGGGTTGTTGGCGAGGTAATTTAGAATATTGGTTATGAAAATAACCAATAAGAAAATTGTTCGAAAGAACAAATTTCAATTCTAAACCTAGACGCCAACAAAGCTTTCTTCACTGGACAAACACGCGCAACAGATTTAAGCTTAAGAATAATACACTCATTTCATGATAAGGAACTCTTTCATTTTCTTGCCAAAAATTGACAGGAAAACAGAGGAATCAATATGGAAGCAGGGCATAACAACATGGACTGACTTCATATCCGCTTCCAGAATCAAAGGAGTTTCTCAAAAAAGAAAATTCGTTTATGACAGAATTTTGAAAAAAGCAGTTAAGGCACTTCTTAACTCAGACTCAACATTTTTTCTAGGCTTGCCCTCATCTGAGAACTGGAGATTATATGAAATGTTTAAGGATGAGGCCTGTTACCTTGACATCGAGGCAAGCGGAACACGAAATAATTCCTTTGTGACAGTAATAGGAATATATGACGGTTTTGAAACAAAAATTATGGTAAAAGACGTGAACCTGGACTTTAAGCAATTAAAGAAAGAATTGGAGAAGTACAAGCTTATCATTACTTTTAACGGATCCTCTTTTGACATACCTTTCCTGAAAAAGCGCTTCCCAGAGCTTCTGCCAGAAATCCCAAATTTTGACTTGAAAACAGCCTGTCTCAGAATCGGGCTTGAAGGTGGGCTTAAAATAATTGAGAAGCAGCTCGGCATTAAAAGAAGCGGCTTGGTTGAAAGGCTTTATGGTGGAGACATCCTTCTCTTGTGGAAGATGTTCAGAGGAAGCCGAGATCCTTACTACTTGGATTTGCTTATTGAATACAATGAGTATGATGTCATTAATCTTAAGCTAATAGCAGAGCGCGTTGTGAGTGAGCTTAAGAAACAGCACTTAAAGCTGCTTAATCATAATCATGCATGTCATAAACACCTGACACGTTCTTGATGTTTTCGCCTTTGCTGTTGTAAATATTTATTTTTATAGTCTTCTCACCGCTCATGTCAATAAAAGGCCTTGAGCCAGCGCTTCCAACTATCTTAAACTTTTCATTAGCCACCTCAAAAACTCCTGAGTAATTCTCTCCTGAAGCAATCGCAGGAATGCTGAACACCCCATACACTTCATCCCTTATAAATGTTGAAGTGCTGCTGTCCCAAATAGTAAGGTTAGCATTTAACCTTGCCGTCTCATTCAGGCCGTTGATTATTGTAAGGTTAATTCCCTGCAGCAAGAATTGCTCTTCGTTAGTATCCACAAAAATTTTTGGGTCGCCCATAATCACTTCTATTTCTCCTGAGAGCTTTGGCTTTTCATGGCATTCATCATCATACCAGTACCCCCCGCACACTCCTCCGCAGTCTATTCCTGTCTCATTCTGGTCTTTTATGCCGTTGTCACAGCTAGGGCACGCAGGGCAAGGCCCTCCACAATCTATGCCTTCTTCACCCTGGTTTTTTATGCCATCAACGCATGTCGCTTTTGGCAGGCTTTCATTGCCTGTTTCTACTGTCCTGTTGCTTTCTTTTGTTACTATTTGCGGCGCAGCATTAACGCAGGGCTCTGGCTTAGGGCATTCCTTATCCTTTGTTAACTGCATTATGAGCAGAACAAGAAGCATAATAATGACAATACTATAAATTACTCTTTCAATATGAATTGGTTTTATGACGATGTCAATCTCTGCCATTACAAAAGAATTGGAATAACTCCTTTTTAAAACTTTTTATTTATGGGTGCTTAAGCTTAAGGGAGAAAGCTTTCGTGCATGGGGTGATGTGGGCGGGACTAAAAATTTTGTAATTTTCTAAGAAACAAATTTCCCAGCACAGCAAAATTTACTTAACCTTATTTTTGAAAAAAATTTTGTTATTTGTCCAGCCCAAAAACCCTGTCAATGTCCTCTTCTGTTATTGACTTGAACTCAAAATTTTTCGATTTACTGTTTTGCCTGCTTGTGTTTCTCTCCTTGTTCTGCTTTTCTTCTTTTTTCTTTTTTTTGTCTTCTTTCTGCTCTGCTTTTTTGCCTTCCTCTTTTTCAGACCTAATATATAATGGCTGAACTGCTGTTTTGCGAGCTTCTTTTATTAACTTCTTGCTCTCTTCTTTTGAGAAGCCATCATCTTTTAAAACTGCCTCAATATCTTGTTCTGAAAACCCTTCTTCTATTGAGTGCTTTACGAACTCAAGCGCTTTTTTCTCATCAATTTTTTTCTCCCGCTCTTTCCTGTCTAAATGTATCCTTATAGCAAAAATTTTATCCTTTTTTTTCTTTTTCTCTTTTGGTTTTTCTGTTTTTTTAGACTCTGCTTTGCTTTGTTCTTTTGCAATTTCATTCATGACTGGTTCTTCTCTTTTTGGAGCGGGTAGTTTTTCCTTGTCTAATGAAAGCCTCACAGCTTTGTCATAGCATAAAGAGAGTATTCTTCTAGGGTTTCTCTCTCCTTTCTCATATATTTCTTTCAGGTTTTTGTCGCTGAAAGGGTAAATGTCTGTTCCTCCAACGTACTGAATCCTTTTTCTTATCATTTCCCTTATCTCATCATAAGACATTCCTTTAAGAACAATCTTAAGCTGATCTTTGCCGAGCCTGCTGATATTTGAGTTTTTCACCAGCTGCGCTGAGCCGGAAGCTATTATTTTGCAGTCAACACCAAGCTCCCTAAGTCTTTTTATCCCCTCAATGTTTACGTCGCTTATTGGTTGGATATCATCAATGAGAAGAACGAGCTGCTTTTTTTTCAGACTTTTCTGCTGTCTTCTCAAAATAAAATAGTTCATGTTTGATTTTATGCTTTGAGCATCAAGCCTTATGCTCGGTCTTTCCAGGTTTTTCTCGAGAAGAGTAATATACCTTTGTATTATCCTTCCCATAAGCTTGTTTTGGTTTGACGCGCTCGGTATAAAGAACACCTTCATTTTTTTGCTGTAACCCTTTAATTCGTTCTTAAGCCAGAAAATCAGTGTCGTTTTTCCTGTGCCCTGCTCTCCAGTTATGGTTCCTAGGTTAAGGTTCTTTATAAAAAACAGGTTTATTCTTTTCCTGTACTCCTCATAGCCTGATATGAATTCCTCTATAGGCATTAGTATCTTGTCCTGAAAAGGATTGTCCTTCCAGCCCAATTCCTTGTCCCATTCCAAAATGAGCTTTGACACCATTTACACTTCTTATTGTTTGTATCAGCATTATAAAGTTTTCTATTGTTCACCTATTCATAACTTCGCTCAGCCTGTATTTGAAGCTTACAGTACTTATGCCGTCCACAAAAAAGAAAGTAAGAGCGTCTGTTCTTGGGTTAATCGGCTGGTAAGAAATAGCCCCAACATTTTTTTCTCCAAGCTCCATGACTCTGTCATTGAACAATGGGTAATCTCCATAACCCTTGCTTATTGGCATATACTTCCAGCCAAAGCTGTCCACCACATAAGATGATTTTGATATTGTTGTTTCCTTTGGCTTCCTGCTTAAGTGCTCAACTTCCACAAAAGCAGTTACTAATAATTTTCCATTATCCAGTTTAACAATGAGTTTTACTAAGGTTATCTTCCTCTTAACATTAGTGTTCCTGTCTTCAATAACAGCTGTTTTGCCGACATAGTACTCGTTTTGCCCGGCATGTATTGACAGGTTTTCTTCAAGTTCTTTAATTAAGCCTTTAATATTGGTTTCGTCTGTTTCATTTACTTTTTCTTTTAATTCTTCTGCAGAAGAAACATCATTAGCAATATTCCCTGTTTTGCCTGAGCATGACACTGTAAAAATCAAAAGCACAATCAAAATAGCAAAAAGCACAACTCTCATGTTAACCTCTCAACTAATGTTATGGAATTTCATGTTTAATAATCTTTTGAAAAACTCGGCTCTCGTGAAAAATCTCTTTATTCTGCCTTTTTTATAGGATTAAGCCAGCTTAACTGTGATAATTCTTGGTGGTTAGGGGTGGTGTGGGTGGGACTAAACACTTTTACAATCTTTTTAACACACCAAATTTCAAACAACAAAATCGGCTTAACCTTTAATGAGTAAATTATTTAAGCAAACGAATAATCTCTAATAAGTTATGGTCAGCAGGAGACTTGTCTTTTACTCAGTGCCTTTGCTTTCAGTCATTATTCTAGGAATAATTTTTATTATGAACGAGCCCAAGCTTACAGGAATGGTTGTTTACAGAGACGTTGCTGATTTCAATGTTAGCGTTTCCACAGCAGAGGGCGAACTACTGCCAGAAGGCACAATGATTGTTGTAAGGATTGATAATCACACAGCAGAAATGCCGCTGAAAGATTTCATTAACAAGTCCGGTGGTGTTTTCCAGAGAGAGTACGGCAGCTCGTCAGTTGTGGATTACACTGGATGGGGTTACATTGGAAATCACACTTACACCCTCAGCATTCAGGAATTTAACATGACTCCTTTTTTAAATGCGGGCAGCCACACTGCTTTTATAGCTCTTGAATACAATGGAGAAACAATCTCAAATAGTAATAAGTCTTTTAGCGTAGTTTAGGAGGCTCTTTTGAGGCTGGTTTTCTTGCTTCTGCCTTTACCTTTTTTTGTTTGCTGTGCCTTATTTTCCTCAAGAATTTTGACGTGTGTTTGTCCAAGTCAAGAAAGCTCTTTGCCTCTTTCTTTAGGAGTGACGAAGCCGACCTTCCAAAAGCAATGACTTCTGTCCTGCAGCCGAGGGAGTCCAAGTATTCTAATAACTCCTTAAAGTCGCCGTCCCCGCTTACCAAAACCAAAGTGTCAAGTTTTGACGCAAGCTTCATTGCATCCATCGCAATTCCAACATCCCAGTCGCCTTTTTTTGCTCCGCCGTAAAAAGTCTGAAGGTCTTTTGACCTCACCTCGTACCCTATTTTCTCCAGGGCCTCAAAAAAGTTCTCCTCGTCCTTTATGTCTGACTTTATCACGTAACAGATTGCTCTTATGAGCTTTCTTCCCTTCACAGCCTCTTTAAGTATGGCGCTGAAATCAACTTTTGCGTTGTACAAGGCTCTTGCAGAATAATACAAATTTTGGACATCAACCAGGACTCCGACGCGCTGGTCCTTATGCTTTGTCATTTTATCACCTTTTTTCTTATTTAGGGTGCGTTGTTTAAATACTTTGCTTTATACTTTTGTTTTTATTATACAATTTTTATTATACAATATACAATTATATTTATAAAACTATTTTTTTTCGAAAAAATGGATTAAACCAA
>RFII01000003.1 GCA_003695265.1 Candidatus Woesearchaeota archaeon
AAGCAGAACCAACGCCAGTAGCGCTTTCAGAAGCAACACTAACACCACTCCTCAAATTACGCTCAACACCAGAAACGCCAGCCCTCTCACCAACCTGCAAACACGCGCTTATGAGGATTAAAGCAAACAATAATGCGAAGATCAGCCTCATTTTTATATCAAAGAAGATTAGTAGGAGTATTTATTTAAATAATTTGCTAAAAAAAAAGAAAGAAAAAAAATTTAGCAGTAATCCTCGCACTCTGGCGGTATTGTGCCAAAGCAGAGGCATGGCGGCCTGTTCTTGTCAAGAACAGTAATTTTTACTGTTGCTTTTGATTTTGCTTTTCCGTCAGAAGCTGTTATTGTCACTTCATAAACTCCTGCGTCGTCATAGCCTGTTTGTTTTGTGCTTGAAGTCATCCAGCCCGAATACTCAACAGTCACGTCATCGCCGTCAGGGTCAGACACTTCCGGCTCAAGCACAACAGTGTCGCCTTCTGTAACTTCTATTTCCTTATCAATGTTGATGACTGGAGGTGCGTTCAAAGAGTTAACGATTATTGTTACTTCCTTTTCTGTTGCGAGGGAGCCGTCGCTTGCAGTGACTGTCACTGTGTAAGTGCCAGCGTCTCCTTCTTTTGTCTGCCACTCGCCGAACTCATCGAGCGGCTCTTCAAAGCTTATTGTGACTTCGTCTCCGTCAGGGTCATATACTTCTGGCTCGACAACAACTGTGTCTCCTTCTATGACGGCAACGTTTTTGAGCTTTTCAAAGACTGGAGCCCTATTGACGTTGTTAACAATAACTTTGACTTTTTGCGATGTTTCTTTTTTGCCGTCGCTTGCTGTTACAGTGACGAAGTGCTCTCCAGCATCATCATAACCTGTTTTTTTAGTGTCAGATGTCATCCAGCCGGAATACTTAATTGTAACGTCATCGCCGTCTGGGTCGGTTGCTTTTGCAACGATTTTGACTGTGTCGCCTTCATCAACTTCGATGTCCTCAATCTCCTCGAGGACTGGAGCTTTGTTCTTGCTTTCAACTATTACTAAAACGTCCTGGCTTGTGCTTAGGACGCCGTCAGAAGCTGTTATTGTAACAACGTATTTTCCGGCGTCTCCTTCTTTTGTCTGCCACTCGCCGTTCTCATCAAACGGTTCGCTAAAAGTATATTCGATTGGGTCTCCGTCAGGATCAGTTGCTTTTAGGTCGGGGAAGCTTGCTAGTTCGCCCTCTACAAAAGTGAATGTTGGCAGTCCTTCAGTTTCTTTCTCAACAGAAACCTCTTCCTCGACAGGAGCCTCTTCTTCAGAAACATTTTCCTCAACAGCAACTTTTTCCTCGACCTCTTCTTCAGCAGGAGCTTCCTCGACACTGGTTTCTTCTTCAGCAGGAGCTTCGGGCGCTGTTTCTTCTCCTCCTGTTAATTTGCTAAGCTTTTCTTTCTTTGAATCAATAATGCTCTGCACAGCCGCGATCATTGACTCGTCAGCACCCGCATCTCTTAAGTCGTTAAGCTTTTGCTCCAATTGCTCGATATCATTTTTTAAGGATTCTATCATTTCAGCATCAGAAACAATTTCTTCTTTTGGCTGCTCTTCTTGGGTTTGTTCCTCAACCAAAACCTCTTCAGCCTCTTCTTCAACAGACATTGAGGTTAAGGAGGAGGGGCATATGCCTGCTTTTCCAAAGCCTCCGAAATAGCGGCACCCACCAACGTATATTATTGCCAGAATCAATATTATTATAACAAATTTCTTAAACTCGTTTGCTCCTTTTTTAGTCATGTGGAAACACCTCTCACCAAGATTAAAATTATTTATTTTTAAGGAGGTACTATTATTTAAACTTTACGGTAGTAATACTCATTTTCTCCTCTAAGTTAGTTATAACTATCTGGTATTAAAAACACAGGCTAAATCAATTTTGTTGTGTTAAAGATTTGTTCTATTAGAAAAATTATATTGCTTTGTCCCGCCCGCACCACCCAAGCATGAAAGCTTGCCACAATTAAGCTGGCTGTGCCAAAAACACCAAAAATTTATATAATTGCACGTGCTTATTATTTATTATGAAAGTTGATTTTAACACTGTTGCCTCTTACTTTAATGGGTTAAGCAGAAACCAGCAGCTTGCCTGGGCTGCTATCGGGCTGGGAATATTGCTGATTATTTTAAGCAGATTTCTCTAATTCTTTCATGCTGCCTATGAAAAATATCCTGTTAATGACTGTTGCTAATGGCAGAAGAAGCAATGCAAAGCCTAAGACAACGAAGTGCGCGTTGAAAGCCAGATAAATTAGGAAGAAGACAGGAATGTAAATGATTATCATGATTAAGTACATTAAAAGCATCTTGTGGATTTTTGTCAGGCCTAAAACAAGCCCTTTTTTTATTGTTTGTAGAATGCGGTCATGCTTAAGCATTGCAAGCGTTGCCAGCAGGAAATGCGCTAGGACAAGAAGGGTTATGACAAGCACAACATACATTGGGATGATCCTGCCTTCTGTTATAAGCGTTTTGAGTGATGCTTTTATTATGGCTTGGGATGTTAGCGCCATAGCAGCAAAGAAGATTAATGAAACAATCCCAAAGTTTAGGTAAGTGTAAAAAAACTCTCTTGATTTCATCTTCCTGAATAGCCTGTGGGTGAGAGCCCACACAAGCCCGTTCAGGATTATGAAGCTGAGAACTGTCAGGATGAGGTTTGTTCTTAAGTAGTTTGCCGCTTCCTTTAATTTTCGTGAAATGAGGAGAGGGTCCTTGCCAAGAAAGCTCGCCTCTGGCATTTCACCCTTATCAGCCTTTCCCAGGTACTCGTAGATTGCCTGGCTGCTCTCAAACATTTTCGGCTGGTATACTAACTGAGTTGTTACGAATGCGGAGCAGAATAACAATTGCGCTAGGATGATTAGCAAGAACAAGTTCTTGTTTTTTTTTATGATGCGAAAAAAGTTTTTTTTAAAAAAAAAAA
>RFII01000012.1 GCA_003695265.1 Candidatus Woesearchaeota archaeon
ATAGTGGCTTATGCGATGCAGCTGGGAGAAGAAGACGGAATAAGAAGAGAAGGGCTGAGAATACAAGAAAGAATAGGAGTTGAAATGAGAAACAAGTATGGAATATCTGTCAACGGACAAGCTGTTAGAGGAGAAGAAAAACTCTCAGACTACCTCAGAGACGCGACTTCTGCGTCAGGAAGGAATTACCTTGAAGCAGAGATCATAGTGGCAGCAAGGCAGGAAGGCGCAAGTCCTCTGGAGTACAGTTTAAGAGGATACAGGTTAAGGTAATCAAGAACAGCAGCAGGAAGATGGGAATAAAAACCTTTTTTTCAGACTTGGCAGAAAGGGGGCCTCTCTTAATTGTTGGGGAAGAGGCTTACCTAGTTAATTCCAGGCCGAGCCCGAGCAATGGAAACAACCTTATTACTTTCGGAAACGCAAACCTGGAATTAGTGCCAGCAGGAACTCTGTCAGACCTTGTCAGGTTTTACAAGCACCACATGGCAGACCAAATCTACGCTGAAAAAAAGGAGTTCATTGAAGAAAGAGTTGATCAAGGATTTATGACAGCAGAAGAGCGTGAAAGAGAAATTGGAGACAGGAAACTGTTCTCATTCATAGTGAATGAGCTCATGCCTTATTTAAGCGGCCACAAAGAGGACATAAGCGAATTGCTTGGCGAAGAAATAGAAAGGCAGCAGATAACAGAAAAAGATGAAGTTGATGAGGAAGAGCTCTTAGAAAATCTTGAGCGCGTGAAAAGAGAACTGAGGGGAGAGCAGGAAAGGTATGCTAAAGCAGAGTTCCAAGGAGACACCACTGACGAAGTTTCATACTTAAGGAGCCTTTTGCAAGGAGACGTGCTGGCTTTAAGCGGAATAGTTTACAAGCTGGAAAAGTCAAGAAACCCACAAATAATAATCTCAGTCAAAGGGTCATTGGACCAATATGACCTTAGAGAAATAGGAAGAGTGGAGGACATTGATGAGGAATATGCGCGCTTCCTCTCGTGGAGGTCAAGGCTTGAGGCTATTGACGAATTCACGGATTACATAAAAGCTGTCCAGAGAATTAGGCTTGAAGCGACTAAGGACCTTGACAAAATAATGCAGTTAAGGGAATTCAATGATGGGGATGTGGGATTCCTAAGGCATGAAGGGGATGTTTATGTTTATCAGATAATACCACCTTTTGCCATGCTTGACCCGAGGCCGACAAAGAAAGGCGTTGCTTATGAGTTCCCAAGGCTAAGGGTTGGGATGCGAATACAATATGAAGATGGCAGAATTTATTTAGACGAGCCCGTGCTGTTTGAGGCGGAATGGCATCCGTTTACTGAAATGGAGAATGCAGAATTCCAGCATCTTTGCGGGGGGCATGTTCCTCCAAGGAACGGCTCTGAAGTTGAGTGGGTTGCAAAAGCGCTGGATGATGCGAAGAATTTGGTAATGAACGGTTTAACGCCGGGAAGCATCAGAGAGCACGGCGGAGACAAGAAGTATGGGGGCAGATATTTTGGTATTAGCTTAGACGAAAAGCTGGCTCCAAGAAAAATCAGTGAGAAAGAAGCGCGCAGAAAAGGGCTGCTAATTACGAACAGGTGGGACTGGAGGGATGATTGAAATGGCAGATGAGTTGGAAGAATTACTGCAAAGCTCGGAAACAGGAAGAAGAATAACTCCAAGGGAGATAATTCCGGGAGTTGTGCCTTTCACAGAAGGAGCCTACAAAAAAGCAGACATGATCGGGCCAATCATAAAAGAGCTTACAGGAAGGGACCTTGAGTGGTCTGCGTTCATGCTTGCACAGCAGGGCGATCCTAATTATGTTGTAAGGGACCTTTTGCTACAAGAGGGACAGGACATAAGGTTTGGGAATGTTGAGATAAAAGGGGAAGACGTTGCAAGGGCAAGCGCAAAAGTACAGGAAAGAAACCAGAAAGAAGGAACAAACTTTTATGTTATTGGATGGATTCACGGCCATGGAAGAAGTTTTTTAGTGCCTTCCACTACAGACAGACAAAATTTTGAGACTGTAATTAATTCTGTTGCCCTGAACACAGAGCAGCATGTTTTGGTGCCTTTAAGATTAATAGAAACCGAAGCCGTGAGAAAAATGAGAAATGGAAGAATTATTCAAACAGGGAGAGCTGTTGAGGACGCTGTTATCGAGTATTCCCTAAGGGAAGATGCGCGATTGAGAAGTCTGTTAAGAAGGCATGGAATCGAGTTTGAGGAAGGTGAAGAAAGAGAAAAAGCGCTCTCATTATTGTACTCGTTATTAGGAGCAACAAGTATAGAATACCAGCAGGCCAACATATTTGGCTTCTCATATTTTGTAATAATGAACAACAGGCACGAAAAGCCTTATGCAGCAATAGCCTGGGCTTCTGAGAGAGCCATTACAAGGACGAGAAGAGCAGAGCTTATTGAAGGCCTTGAAATTAAAAGAGTTGCTGCTGGGAATGACATAGTTGTAAGTGAGGAATCCCTAGAGCAAGAAATAAGAGACAATATTGACCTGCCGAAGAAAGGATTATTCTCATTGTTTGGCACTTATGAAGGGGGGAGTTATTGGGATGGCGGATATTCTGGTGGAAGAGGGCAACCATATTGGGGAAGAGGAGCCCATGAACACGCATTCTGGATGTCAAGAGAGCTTTTGAGAACATTGGAGGGCAGAATCAGTGAGTGTGAAGACCCAGAAGACAAGTCAAAGATGAGAGAAGTAAAATCATTAGTAGAAATGCTGGGGAAGGTTGAGAGGGCCAGAACAAGAAATGCCCAAATGGAAATTATTGACTCTTATTTCAGGAGGAACTACGGCTGGCAGCCTGCTGAGGAGCAGGAAACAGACGAGCTTCTTGGCAGAGAACCAAACTCTCCTGATTACAAAGGAGGAGGCAAAAAAGAATGACAGCAGAAAAAAACATTCACAGGTACGACCGTCAGAACCTAATTAGGGGTTGGGACCAGGAAAAACTGACAAGAGGTATTGTCACGATAATCGGGTCTGATGCCTTAGCTAGGTATGTGGCTCTTCCGCTAGCAGCGCTTGGCGTAGGAACAATAAGAATAATAGACTCTTCTGAAGGCGAAGAGAAAGACAGGCTGCTTGACATTCCGCTTAGAGGGGATTCAAGAGCAAAAACGTTAGAGGACGCTCTAAGAAGAATCAATCCGGAAATAGAGGTTATGGGAATAAACTCTGACCTGACGGCAAGGGCGGCCCAGTATTTTTTGGAGGGAAGCGATGTTGTGGTTGACGCAACAAATGATATCACATCAAAAAGCCACGCTTTAGAATACCATTTAAGGACAGGAACGCCTCTCTTCAGCGCGTCTTCCGACACTACAAAGGGAAAGATTGTGATGGCGAATGGAGATCCTCAGCCAATAATTCTTATGCCAATGTTTAGGGGAGCAGAGCAGGGCGACCTTGTTTCCCTTGAGCTTGGCGGCGTGCTTGCAGAAGAAGTGAAGAAAGTGCTTATGCAACAGGGAAGCCCCCTGGCAATAATTTATAATTATAATTTGGAGTCAAACGAGAGGTTCGGGTTTGCGTCAGACAGGGAATTAAGGGAAACGGCTGATGCTTTCAGAGGCAAAAAAATACTCATGGTGGGAGCAGGAGCCCTTGGGTGCTTTTTAGGCCCTGCAACTATTACCAGTATGTCTCCTGGAAGGATTGACATAATGGATTATGACACAATAGAAGACCACAACCTTAACAGGCAGGTATGTTTTTATGACGCTGTCGGCAGGCTAAAGGCTGAGAGGCTAGCACAAACCTTAGAAGCAATGTCAAGAGGCGGAACAGAAATAAGGGCTTTGGTTGAGAAATTTACAGAGGAGTTTCAGCCAGATGTTGAGTACGACCTAATATTTGACGCTGTTGACAGCTTCTTCACAAAAGCAATACTACATAATTACGCAAAAGAGCATGGAATTCCAATAATAAGCGGCGGAACTGACTACAGGGCCTCAACAGTAATGGTTTACAAACCAGGAGAAACGTCCTGTTTTGACTGCCAGATAAACCTCACAGAGCTTGCTGTTAAGGCTGAAATTATTAGAAGGACAAGCTGCTTGCAGGCGCCTGACCCTTCTGTGATAATGACTAACCAGGTAGCAGGAGCTTTAATGGTTGCAGAAGCCAGGAGCGTCCTAAGGCCTGACCTTTACGGCAGGCCTGTGAATGGTCCTATAAGGTTTATTTCAGACTTTGACTCAAGAGGGGGCGTTAATGAATTAGAGTCAGTATGTAGCTGCCACACAAGAGGGCCGAGCAGAATAGAACTTCCAGATCCGGAAAGGGTGAGAATTGAGGAAAGAGAGGTTGACGGCCAAATAGTTAAAGAAGTATATATTGACGGAAAGAGGCTATAAAATGAGAGAGGGAATTGACCTGCTGGACGAACTTGAGGAAGAAGAAACAATTGCAGAAGTTGTGAACTTAGCTGCAAACACAGATCCTGTTAGGAAAATTGCTAGAATACTTGAATCACAAAAACCGGATTTCGATTTTGAGATTGAAGAAGGAATAAGCATAAGCTCAGCAAGCTTAGCGTATTATTTTGGGAAAGGACTAAGCAAAACACAGTTATCTGAAATTATAAGGAAGAATGGAGACCAATCATTCTTAGCAGCATTGTATTCACAGACAGACTCTGAATCAGTAATAACATGCCTTTTGCCAGCAGCATCGCCAGTCCATGTCTTGAAACAATACTTGAGCTTAAGGAATCTGCCCCAGCCAGAACAGGAAGAAGAAAATCCTGTGTTGCAATACACAAATACCAGTTTTACAGCTTCTCTTGCGGCGCAGGAGCTTCTCCAAGCACTTCCTTTTGTTGAAGAGCAGCTAGAAAGGATAATGAGCCCAAGCGATTTAAGGGATGTCATATTGTTTTCACAAATGGTCTTATCAGCAGAAGACAAGAATTTAAGAACAGAGCTTGAAGCTCTTGCAGCACAAGAAGGCTTGACAGCTAGAGAAATGCTTGACAGGGGCGCAAGGATATATTTCTCAGAAACATTCCCTTCATATTTCGCTTTAGTTGAATCAGCACAACAAGAAGAAGTTGACAAAGATGTTGCTAAGCAGGCCTTAAAAGAACTGTTTGGAGACAGCTTAAAGACTTACGAGCAGGCGGCATGTCTGTCAGAGCTTGTGGATGATCCCAAAATTGTTAGTAATATATTCTCTTGGCTTGACAAGCAAAAGATAATGCATGAATTCAGAGAAGACAAGAAAAAGCACGAGGAATCACAGCCCAACTTTTTTGAGACGTTCAAGGCTATTGTCTCTGAGTATTTCAAACAAAATGGGTTAAATGCAGATGAAGAGTGTTTTTTCAGGCCGGCAGAAAAAGATGATTATGAAAAAGGCCGCAAGTTCAGGGTAAGCCCAAAAAGCGAGTTTTATTATGACTATAAAGGTGTTTTAGGTACTGCAGCGGGTTGTACATGTGGAAGACAAGTATGGAAAATTAATTTTGATGGTGATGGCAGATGCCTTCCTTTCCCAGAATTAGAAGTTGCTATTTCCTTAGATGAATTCCTTCCGAAGAGCGGCAGATTAAGCCATAGAGGCTATGAGCAGCTCTGCACAGAGTTTATGCTGGAACACTTAATAGAAAGACCCGAGTTTGAAGTGGGGGATAAAGTAGAGGTTGTGAACAGCGGAACAAATTATCTCTATACAAAAGATGGAAGCTGGGGCTATGTAGAGAGAATCACGGAAGATCAGATTGACATTGAGTTCCACCACTTAACAGGCGAACACCATACAACGCCAGTAACATTTGATATTAAAAAAGAGCATGTCAGATCATTAGAGGAAAGAAAGCCGCAAGAAGATGAAACAGCAAGATTCCTGCAAATAAAACAAGAGATAGAAAGCGCTGGAGAAGTTGGCGCTTATCTCACAAGACACAGGGCAATTAGGCTTATAGAGGAAAGGCTGAACGCAATTTTTGAATAAGAAGATAGGAGAGGATATAAAATGGCAGACAAAAGATTGGTTGAAAGGCTTGTTCAGTTTGAATGCGACTTGGACAGCAAGGTTTTAGAAGAATCCATGGAGATTGAGAATTGGCTTGAAGTTGAAGCTCCAGCAATGAACAAATTAAGGGGGATTATTGAAGAGAAATATTCGAGAAAAGCCCAGGAAAAAATTAACAGGGCGCTTTACACTGGAAAAACAAGAGCGCCTATTAAAGAGAGGATTATGATTTATTTATTTTTAGGAAAGCAAGGAGTGCAAGAAGATGAGTATTTCAGAAGAGAAAAACACGAGCTCAGAAAGCTTGTGATAGAAGAAGCGCAGAATTTAGCAAACGGCAGCCCATTAACCAGAGAGCAGTTCGAGGAGGCTTTTGCTCATGCCATAAGCAGGTTCGGCGTTCAGAGATTCAGGGATTCAGAAATGGGGCCTTATCATCTTGCAGAGCAGTTCCTAGGAAAATTAGTGGGGATTACTGAAAGGCAGCTCGAACGCAGGCCTCACAAAGCAGAAAAGTATGAGACACAAATCAAGATTTATAATGCTCTGAGGCGTCTAGGCTTCAGGTGGGTTAATGGATTCATAAATCAGGTGTTAGAGATACGTGAAAAGTATAATGGAGACAGGAGTGCAGAACAATGGCAGGCAAGATAAACCCAAGAAACTTTGTGATAAGAAAGCACCACAGGCATGACTTAAGGGACTGGATCAGGGCAAACTTCCCTTTTATAGAGGAGAAAAGCACGTTCAATTATGGTCCTGAAGACTTCAAGATGCTTGAGGAAAGAGCAGATGAGATATACGATGCGTGCAGAAAAGTTGAGGAAATAGACTTAAGAGCTAAGTCAAGCTACGCTGATTATTACAAAGAAGACTGGGATAGAATAAGGACAGCATACGAGAAAAGAGACTTTGTGGAAATGGCCTACGCCCTAAAAACACTTGTAGATGCAATTGATGCTGAGTAGGTAAATAAAAAATGAATGAGGAGCCAGAACTTCAATACGTGAAAGGAGGACCAGAACCAGGTGGTAAAGTAATGATATACGGCGAACTAGTTAGAGAAGGGTTGGAAAACAAAGTTTATCTTGCAATAAATGCCCAGAATATTGTGATGAATATTGAGGATATGATACCACCATTTATGAGAAAGATACCAGGATTAGAGGAACTGATTAAAAGTGGTTTTGAAGAAAAAAATTTTGTCGCTTCTAAGGTAACACCCAGAATTTTTAATGATGACTCATTCATTGAGGAATATGATGGTGATGTTATTAGCGTTGGGAAGGTCAAATCAGAGAGTGAAGCGTCAAGCTTAATAAACAATGTTTTAATTGCTTATATTAGAAGGTTTGTTTCGAATTTCAGTGATAAGAGAAAAACTACAGAAAGTGGGAAAAAAGTAGAAGTTCTTCCAAGGCTTGAAAAACATTATTCAGATATAAAGTCGGAAGAAGAATTAGAAGGATTATTAACAAGAAAGATTGAGAGTTATTCAGGCTGCCTTTCCCAAGGAGATAATGAATCAGCTTCAGAAATCTCACTGCAACTCAGGCTGTTTGCAGAAAACACACCTATCAGCGCGCAGGTCGAGGCAATGCTAAGGAATGCAAGGAGCAACCATAAAGAAAAAGATAATATTCAAAGATTACTTGTCAAAGAATGTGGCGCTATTTACAGAGAGAATTATGAATTAGCTGCTAGGATAAGAGATCAGATTCGTAATTTGCAAAACCTTAAATAATAATTTGCATTAATTATTTAATCATGATAAAAGTAGGCTTTATAGGCGCAGGAAACATGGCAGGAGCCATGATAAAATCTTTGATTTCTAATAATTTCACAAATTCAATCGTTGCTAGCGACATAAATGAAGACAAATTAAAGAGTTTAAGGAATGAGTTAGGAATCAGCACGACAACAAACAATCAGGAGGTTGTTGATTCTGCTGAAATGATCGTGATAGCGGTTAAGCCGCAGCACATTGATGATGCCCTGTCAGGAATAAAAGTAAATGAGCAAATCATGATTTCAATTGCTGCTGGCATTCCGTTGTCAAAACTGTTAAGGTATGTGCCGAGGGCTGTGCGCGTAATGCCAAACACCCCAGCCCTAGTTGGGGAAATGGCAGGAGCTTACGCGTTCTCAGAAGGTTTTAATGAAGAAGAAAAAAAGCTTGTAAAAGAATTCCTCGGCGTGTTCGGAACAGTTTTTGAGCTGGAAGAAAAGCACATTGACGCTGTTACTGCGCTGTCCGGCTCTGGACCTGGGTTTCTTGCTTATTTGTTGCAGGGATTCCTGAGCAAAGCTGTTGAGCTGGGATTAAACAAAGACATTGCCTATGAGCTCTGCCTCAAGACGATGAAAGGCACTGCAGAGCTTCTAAGCAGAAAAAATCTCAACCCGGAAGATCTTATAAGAATGGTCGCTTCAAAAGGAGGCACAACAGAAGCAGGCTTAAAAGTCTTAGAAGAAAAAGAAGTTCAGAGAATTCTCGGAGAATGCCTGGAAGCAGCTCATAAAAGAAGCAAAGAGCTTGGAAAAAATTAAGTCAATGCCCTGCTTCAATTTTTCTTTGCAATTCCAGCAAATCAGCCACTTGCACGTAAGCGCCGCCGCGATCCCTTAATTTGGCTATTCCCTCAGGTATTAATAAGCCGCGCTCGTTCCTGACAATATCAGACACTTCGTGAGGAAAGTTCTGCCAGTCAGTCTTTGGTTCAACAAAGTAATCAGGCCTTATTCCGCCCTTATGCTTGTCTTTCCTCCAATACAAGACAGCAAACCTTGCGTTTTCTGTCACTAAACTAAGCTCTGACATTATGCGCTTATGAGTGCTTCCAGTATCAACTATGTCCTCAATAATCAAAACCTTATCATTAGGAGTGAGCCGTTCCTTAAAAGAGCCTAAGCCATCAAGCCTGACAGCCTCGTTCTCCCCAGGCCTTTGGTATGATCTGGCCTTAAAAGGCATATGATAAATATCTGTATGGCCGAAAGCCTCAAACAATTCAATGATCAGAGGAGCAATAAGGCTGCATCCCCCTTTCCAAACAGCGCCTATAGCGGTTGGGATGTAAGGCTCAGGATGTATTTCATTGCCCTGGTATATTTGAAGGAAAAGCCTTACAGTATCTTGCTCGATCTGCTCTAAACTTAAGTGCTGCATAATTGTGGGGATTATTAGATTATTAATTATTAAAAAGCTTTTCTGTGATTAATGAAATATTTTCTGCAAATGAGTTCTAAGTTCTTACAAGGATATTAAAACACATTAATTTCTGAGAAAAAAGAAAAAGAATAAAGTCAAAGAAGAGAGAAAAATTATATGTTAATATCTGCTCTATATTCTATGTACTCTTTTCTCATGATTGGTGAGCCGCCCCCATGATGGCAGCCCTCATTTACAGTGCCGTCACAATCATCATCATAGGAAGTTGAGCATACTTCCGCATGGCCTGGATTCACCCCTGACTTGGAATCATCACAGTCGCATACAGCGCCATAACCATCAGTGTCACCATCTGTCTGGTTCGGGTTGTAATCTGCAGGGCAGTTGTCGCAAACATCACCAACGCCATCAAAATCATTATCTGCTTGATCAGGATTATAATCATAAACACAATTATCCAGAGCATCACCAACGCCGTCCGTGTCAAAATCTGTCTGAACCAATTTATTGGTTATATTAGTGGACTTGCCATCGTATAAGACATAACCTATAATATTGTAAAATGAGATATTCTCATCTGCTGTTGTATTCCACAAATCAACGAAGCTGGTTGAGTCGGATAAATTGGAGATGTTATGATTGAATTCTCCTGACAGATTTCCAGTCGAATTGTATATTTTTATTCTGGCAACGCCTGTTATGTTCATAGTGCCAGTATTATTTACTGTCAAATTAATCCTAATGCTGTCTCCTGGATTGAATATTTCAGGGACGGCTGTCATAGAGACTTCTGCAGAAGAAACCCCCACCCTGAACGCAGCGCTCGTCTTATCTAATATGTTTCCAGAAGTGTCTATCAAAGAAACTTCCACTGTGTAGTAATCCTGCTCAAACCCGGCAGTATCCCATTGCAAAGAGAGAGAAGCTGTTCTATCCAAGCCTGTCAAAGTGTTAAGTGGAATGCCATCCACAACCCTTCCTGTCGGGTACTGTTTTATAACTGCATTTACAACAATGTTTTGGGTTTCTGTATTGTTAACAATGACAGTTACATTGACAATATCACCTGGATTGTACTCGTCCTTGTCTGTTGAAACGTCAATTATCTCTGCCTGCGATACAATGTAATCAACATGGAAGGTGTAATCCCTGTAAAACTTGACATCTGTGGTTAGGGCATTGTAATAGAAAGGATATATTATCAGCATTAGTTTGGTGCTGTTCGGCTCATTTATAACTTTCCAGTCATATTCCTTTTCAGGATACCACTCATGAACAGCCATGGAAAAATCATCAATAGGATCAGAAGAAATCTCATTTATTGTCATGGGAATATTCAGTCCGGTGTCAGTAACCATGCCTGTTTTTGATGTCATTGAGACATTTTGTATCTTGTAGCCCTTTGGGTATTCAACAAATTCATAATAATATGGAACTGCACTCTTGTTTTCCTCGTGCAGCCAGAATCCTCCCGGAATCCTCACATAATCAAAGTTTCCCATAACTGTTACGTTGTAGAAAGGGACTGAGATATTGATGTCTGCTCCTGTGAACTGTGATGAATAATAATGCTGTGTAGACTGCATTGAAGCTGTGCCGCCGCCTATCTTCCCATATTTTGGATTTCCGAAAAGGTTGTACTCGTACACCCAGTATTTTTCTGGCTCATCTTGGAGGCATAACATAATTTCTTGATTTTCATAGGCCCTACCAATACTGTCAAATTGTGGTTCCCAATAATCTGCAAAGAAGCTCTCTCCAACATCATGGTTTATATTCATTGAAGAAACTTCTGTAGAGCCTATGTAGACTGCAGCGTTTCTATCAAGAAACGCCTCGACCAAAGATTCGTCATTGCTTGACTCGTAATCAGCGGTCGTGCATGAAACAACAAGGGCTACAGGCGTTGAGTTGCTGAAGTTGACGTGGGGCATGTTCCAGATGCTTATAGGCCCGGAAGCATGAGGGTTGCCGTGAGCAAATATGAAAACCAGATCCTTGTTAGTAGCATTTGCGGCAAACGCATCAAAGGCTGCGCCCTCAAAAAAAATGTCGGAGAAGTGAATAGTCCCTGACATGTCACTTGCTATGATTAATTCATCTTTCGCGTCTCCAACAAAATCTGCTGCGGCAAAACCATCATTCATGAGGGAGCCAAAGCTTTGAATTTTGCCTTCCCATGTTAGTGTGCCATTCAACAAGTCTATGACATTCCACAGGTGAATCTCATTCAGCACATCATCTACTTGAGCTATCAATTCTTTTCCCATACCCTTAAAGTCTCCGGTAAGGAGGCGATTGCCGTTATAGCCAAGAAAATACAAATCCGTAGCTAAGGGATAGGTGTAAATGTGAATGATATTAGTGTTATGGTCTTCTATTATAATATCATCTTTGGTGTCTCCAAGAACGTCGCCGACAGCAAAGCCGTCGCCCTGGCTGAATATGGTTGGGTATCCATCAAGAAAGTCTCCCGAGCCGTTCAATATATCAATATAGCCTGTCTGATCGCCTGCCACAAGTATTTCGTCCTTTACATCTCCCAAAATGTTGCCAACAGCAAAGCCGTTGCCTGCAGTGAAGCCGCCGTCAAACGAATTAAGTGGTGTTCCGTTTGAATTCCCGTCAAATATGTTGATAATGTGGGTTTGGTCGCCTGCAACAAGAATCTCATCTTTTTCATCTCCCAAAACATCACCAACAGCAAAGCCGTCGTTTGTCGTGTACATTCCGTCAAAAGAATGAAGCTCGTTGCCGTTTGCGTCAAATATGTGAATGACATTAGTTATGTCGTCCGCAACAAGAATTTCATTTTTGCTGTCTCCAAGAACATCACCAACAGCAAAGCCGTCGCCAATATTAAAGCCTCCGCTGAAAGAAGTGAAGAAACGAAAATCTTCTGTGTCAACCCTAGCAACATTCACCCCTTTATTGATTAGTTTGCTTTGAAGCGTGTCTGCTGCATCTAAATGAAGAAAGTAATAATTCCCAACGCCTGTGAAAAGCAAGGCATCAGAATAATCAAACCCATAGCCATGATTTCCCATCAAAACATTAACACTCGTCTGAATCGCGTTTCTCAAGTCCTTTGCCTTATTTCCAATAACGCGGCCTAGAGCAAGTTCAGGAGTACAGTCTGAGTCGTAATCTGAGAAGAACTGGTCGCTAAGTTTTATAGTATCATATGTTTTATTATCCATCTTAACATTGAAGCCCGTAACTGTTATTGAAGGAAAAATCTCTGTTTCGCCAACAATAAGAAGGTATCCTTTATACCCATTTGAAAACATATAACTCATCTGCTTTGCCCACGCCCCACCTGGTGTGATCAGGTTGTGGAAAGTCTTGTAATTTGTGCTTTTCCCAAACTCAATGTAGCCAAGAACGCCATTCTCCAAACTCGCAAGCTCTGCCATTGAGGATAAGAGGAGGTTTTCCTCGTCAAAGCCAATAGAGCTATTGCCGAGTGCGAATAAGGCTTTGGGATCTGTTGTTATAAGATAATCCGAAACCCTGAGAGCGGCCTTGTAAGCGCTCGCTATGCTAACATTAAACACTGTCTTTGATACTACATAACTCATAATATCTGAATACATTGTGTGGTTTAATGAATACCATTCCAAATAAATATGATGACCTATGACAGGGCCTGGAGGCCTGGGATACATCAGCACGGGAACCGCTGTAAAAGACAATGTTTTCGTCTGCCCTGGAGAAATCGTCCCGTTTACGTAAATGTCAGATGAGGTCATCCTTGAAGTAGGGTAATAAGTAGCGATGTATTTGTCACCAGTGCTGTTTGAGACGTATGTTATTGGTTGGAACCTCATCAGAAAATCCTTCACAACAACATCCACAGCATCGGCATTGCCCACATTCTTTATTTCTACTGCTATCAAAAACTGGTTTCCGTTCTGGTACACATAGTGATCAGTAACAATAAGTATAGGCTGCTCTCGCTCCGGCGGAGAGGGTATTGCTGAGAGATTAATGCTTTCATTCACCGCCTGTATTTTGTTGTCTGTGTCCATTACTTCAATAACTGCATCATAAATGCCAAGGGTCTGGTTGGCCACGTTCCACTGCAGGGTTATATTAGCGCTTTTCGGATATTCTGGCTCGAATGAATGAAAATCAACGTAACTGCCGTTTATGTACAGGCGGGCAGAATCCAATCCCACATCATCGCTTATTGATGCTGTAACATTAATCTTTCCTGAAGTATTATCATAAACGTAGCTTAGCATCCTGACTGCTGGCGGCGCCAAGTCTTTGATGTTATAAACAGTAAAACGCAGGATGTCTGATGAAGTCAATTGGCTGAGGTCATACGCCCTTGCTTCAAGCTCATAATCGCCATTCTCATACATTGTTGTGTTCATTTCCCATTCAAAATCTGAGTAGGCAGTATGCACAAGCGTGCCATTAAGGAAAAACTCCAC
>RFII01000013.1 GCA_003695265.1 Candidatus Woesearchaeota archaeon
ATGTAAAGGTAGTCCTTAAAAGTCTCCTCATTTATCCTGTCAATGTCTAAGTCTCCTTTTTCAATCTGAGCCGCAATCTTTCTTACAGCGTCAATAATCTCTGATTTCCCGCCGTAAGCCATTGCAAAATTTACGATGTACTGCGTGTTCTCCTTTGTCATATCCATTAGTTTGCGCATTGACTCCTGAATATCCTCGGGAAACATCCATGTCCTGCCGATAAAGTTAATCCTCACGTTTTCTGTTTTCAGCCTTTCATCATTTATTAGTTTCTTGAATTCAGTCCTGAAAAGCTCCATTAAGTATTCAAACTCTTCTTTCGGCCTGTTGAAGTTCTCAACAGAAAAAGCATAAAGCGTTAATTCCTTAATCCCCAGATCCTTTGCCCACTCAAAAAGCTTTTCAACCTTTCTTGCGCCCCACTCATGGCCTTTCCAAGGCTTCATCATAAGCTTTTTTGAGAAACGCCTGTTGCCGTCAAGAATAATTCCAATATGTTTAGGTACCATTATTTTAAAAGGTTAAAAAATATCATATTTAAATTTTGCCATGAAAAAATTAATAACATATGATAGATTAATTAGGTAAAATGGAAGAAGCAGACAAAATCCATGATGAAATTGTGAAAGAAGCAATTAGAGATGATGAAAAGCCAAAAGGGAAAGGCCCCATTATTTATATACTCTCAGTTTTCTTAATATTGTTGATGGTGCTCTGGATTATTCCAAACTATGCTATAAAGCTCGACCCAGAGCCAAAGAACATCCCAACAATTGAGGAGGTAATACCACCTGATCTTGTGATAAATGACTCCATTCATAAGCTGGAATCAAACAGGGATTACAGGCTGTACGTAACTCCGAATGACCCTGTCGTGAAGAGGATAGCGTCAAAAATAGCAACACAATCCTGCGGCTCAAACCGCATTTGCCAAGCAAAGGCGATGTTCTATTTTGTAAGAGACAACTTCAATTACGTCGGAGACCCTCCAGATGAGTACATCGAGACACTACTGGAGAGCCTTGTTTCAGGAGGCTCTGACTGCGACGGCCACGCAACAGCACTCGCAACTTTAGAAGAAGCAATAGGCGTCAACGCGCAATTAGTCTTCATACCAAGGCACGTTTTTGTCAGGATAAAGCTAGATGAAGCGCCAAAAAAGTACAAGCTAGATGACTGGATTTACTTAGACGCGACGTGCAAGCAGTGTGAATTCGGAGAAATCCCTTATCAGAATAAGGATAAGAGAAAGACTTTTCTGGAAGTATGAGTAAGGGTTCAAGGGGGCATTCTCCCATTGTAAATTAGCAAAGTTTTTAAATAGAATCAAATTTCCTCACAAAAACAGCGTTCCCTGAGACTATCCTTTCAGGATAGGAGGGTAGAAATGGACAAGAATGATGTTACAAAAGCCTTGAAGAAGGCCAAGGAGCTTTCTAAGAAAAGGAATTTCAATCAGAGCATTGAGCTAATCGTGAATCTTAAAGGGCTTAACCTAAAGAATCCTGAGCAACAGGTTGAGACTTTCGCGCATTTGCATTTTGACACTGGCAAGAAGAAAAAAGTCTGCGCTTTTGCCGGCCCTGAATTAGCGCCAGAAGCAAAGAAGGTCTGCGACAAAGTAATAACTCAGCAAGAATTTGAAAGCATAGCAAAAGACAAAAGGGCTGTTAAGAAGCTCGCAAGAGAATTTGACTTCTTCATAGCGCAGGCAAACATAATGGCTCAGGTAGCAAGCAGCTTTGGCCGCTTTTTAGGGCCAAAGGGTAAAATGCCAAACCCAAAAGCGGGATGCGTTGTGCCTCCCAAAGCAAACTTGAAGCCGCTGTATGATAATCTTCAGAAAACAGTAAAGCTGACAGCAAAAACGCAGCAGTTAATACAGTGCATTGTAGGCTCTGAAGCAATTGATGATGAGAAAACAGTTGATAATATTATGGCTGTTTACAATCATTTAATCCACCAGCTTCCGAACGAGGAGAATAATGTTAAATCAGTCTTCATAAAGCTTACAATGGGGCCAAGCGTACAGGTAGGCGCGAAAGATGATGCTCAGAAGAAAAAAGCCCCACAGGAAAAGAAAGAAGAAACTGAGGAAAAGAAAGCAGAAGAAAAGCCAAAAGAAGAAGTGAAAGAAGAGCAAAAGGCAAAAGAAGAACATAATGAGAAGATATCAAAATCAGAAAAAGAAGAAAAGAAACCAGAGCAAAAGAAAGAAGGAAAAGCAGCAAAAAAGGAAGATAATAAAGAAGACAATATGAAAGAAGAAAAGTCAGATAAGGAATGAAAATGGCTCACGTCGCAGACTACAAAAAAGAAATCGTGAAGAAATTTGAGAGATTAATAGAAGAGTACCCAGTAGTGGGAGCCATAAACATGGAAAACTTGCCGACTCCCCAGCTTCAGAAGATGCGAGAGCAACTGCGCAGCAAAGTCGTCATATTAATGGGTAAGAGGAGGCTCATAAAAATTGCTATTGAAAACTCAAAGGAAAAGAAAAAAGGAATTGAAAAACTTGAGGAATACCTTGTCGGAATGCCAGCTTTATTGTTCTCAAAAGAAAACCCATTCACGCTTGCGAAAATAATCCAAAAGAACAAATCAAGTGCGCCTGCAAAGGCAGGGCAGACAGCCCCAAAAGATATTGAGGTAAAAGCAGGGCCGACATCATTCAGCCCAGGCCCGATAATAAGCGAATTGGGCTCAATAGGCTTAAAAACAGTGATTGAAAACGGCAAAATAGCAATAAAGGAAGACACAGTTGTTGTCAAAAAAGGGGAAACCATTGATGCCAAGACAGCAAGCATTCTGACAAGGCTCGGAATTGAACCTATGGAAATAGGACTTGACCTAGTTGCTGTTTATGAGGACGGCGAAATAATAGTGAAAGACGTGCTTATGATAGATGAGAAGGAGTACCTTAACAAGATATATACTGCTGCGAATGACGCTTACAGGTTATCCATAGGCATTGCTTACCCGACAAAGGACAATATTGAGCAATTAATCAAAAACGCGTTTATTGATGCAAAAACAATTGCTTTGGAGCAGAATATTATCTCAGATGCTGTGATTAATGAACTATTGGCAAAGGCCAGCGCCCAGGGCAATGCTGTTAAGGAAGCTGCAAAGTACGAGCCTGAAGCAACGCAGCCTGTCGAAGAGAAGAAAGAAGAACCCAAAGCAGAAGAAAAAAATAGTGAAGAAGCGCCGCAGGCTGAAAAAGAAAAAACAGAAGACACAAAAGAAAAAGTGAAAGAAGAGCAAAAGGCAGAAGAAAAAAAGGAGGAAGCCAAAAAAGAAGAACCCAAAAAAGAAGTGCAGAAAGAAGAAGTACAGCAAGACAAGAAAGAAAAAGCAGAAGTTCCTGAGCCTGAAGAAAAGGAAAAAGAAGAAAAGCCCGCTGAAGAAAAAAAGCAGGAAACAGAAGAAAAAGATAATGCTCCTAAAGCAGAAGAGGCAAAAAAAGGGATTAAGGAAGAGCAGAAAGTAGAAGTTAAAGAAAAGGAAGAGAAGCCACCAGGAAGGATAAAGGAAATGGACAAAAAGGCTGTTGAGCAGCGCGTTGAGGAAATCATGAAAGCTGCTGGCCGAAAATCATAATCAATGGAGGTAATTTTTGGAGGTATTAAAGATGGAATACATCTATGCTGCAATGCTTTTACACAAAGCCGGACAAAAAATCGATGAAGATTCAGTCAAGAAAGTCTTAGAAGCAGCCAATGTCAAGCCTGACACAGGCCGCATTAAGGCGTTAGTCGCTGCTCTTGACGGAGTAGATATTGACAAAGCAATAAGCGAAGCAACTGTTGCTGCAGCTCCAACAGCTGCTCCAACAGCTGCTCCTGAAAGCGGAGAAAAAGGAGCTGAGAAGAAAGAAGAAAAGCCAAAAGAAGAGAAAAAGTCTGCTGACGAAGCAGCAGCAGGCTTAGGCGCTCTTTTTGGTTAAGAATTCTTCTTTCTTATTTTTTTGCTTTGCTTTTTGCAGATAACGTGAGAGGACATGCTATCAGAATCAGAGAAGAAAGAACTGGTTAAGGAGCTTGCAAGTCTTAGAAAGGAAATACAGTCCCTTAAGAAAGAGCTTAATGAGATTGACAAGCAGAAAGAATCATGGTTCAATGAAAAGAACGAGATAGGCAAGAAAATTGCCGAGCTTATTTCTGAAGTTAAAGAATCAAAGAAGAAAAGGAACAAAATAACTGACAACGTCAAGGAGCTTAAAAAGAAAAGGGATGCGCTGAACGACCAGATAAAAGAGAAGATTGAGGAGGTAAAAAAGCTGCGCTCTGAAAGAGACGCTGTCGCAAAGAAGAAAAAGATAAAAGGAAGTCCAAAGCTTATCAAAGAGAAAATTGAAAAGCTTGAAATGTCTGTCGAAACAGAGGCTATGTCTTTTGAGCAGGAACAGAAAGTAATGAAGAAGATAAAAGAATTAAAAAAAGAGTATGAGGGAATGGGGGAATTCGCTAAGGTGTTCGACAAGATAAGCGAGCTTTCAAAAGACATTGACAAGCTGAAAAAAGAGGCTAAGAAGCTTCACGGCAACATCCAAACAGAAGCTGCTGAGTCACAAAGAGAGCATGAAAGCCTAATTGAGAAGTCAAAAGAGGTTGACGAGCTCAAAAAGAAAGAGGAGGAAGCATACAAAAAATTCTTTGAGTTCAAGCAAAAGTTTGTTGAAACAAACACAAAACTAAAAGAAAAACTGACAAGGATAAACGAGATAAACAAAAAGCTGGAAGAAGACAAAAAAGAGAAGAGCAAGGAAAAGAAGAAGATAGAAACAAAGAAACTAATGGATAAGTCAGAGGAAGTTGAAGATAAAATTAAGAAGAGAAAGAAGCTAACAACTGAAGACCTGTTAATATTCCAAAAAGCCCAAATGAAAGAAGATTAATCCTTTTTCTTGAATTCCACGTAGCTACACTTACCGCAAGTCAACCTGTCTTTGTGCTCGGCTAAGTAAGCTGAAGTTCCGCATTTAGGACAGAACTTGTTCTTGCGCTCAACCCTGTCACCAGAAACAGCGTATTTTTCCCAAAGCTTTCTCAAATGCTTTTTTGGCTTTGGCTTTTTCCCTTTTGATTTTGATGTTTTTCCTTTTGCCATAGTCTAATCACTCCTTGTTATGAGGATTCTTATTTTCTTCTGGTTTCTCCTCAGCACTTTCTTTGCTGCCGGAGTCCTCATTTTTTTCAGTCTGAGGCTTTTCTTCCTTCTGAGCATCACCTTCTTTCTTCTGCTCAGCAGGCTTCTCTTCTTCTGAGCCCTTTGACTTTGGCTGCTGCCTTTTCATCATGTACTCCGATTCTAGGATGTCTTCTTTCTTCTTGTAAACATTTGCGCTCACAGTTGCCTTATTAAAACCATACTGAGTGGAAATCTTTGTTATAATTATTAATTCTTGGTCCGTATTTAATTGTGATGCGAGAGCTTTCTTGATGTCAACCCTTGAAGGAGTTGCACCCTCATAAGACAAGTCAGCTGTTAATTCAACCCTGTTCATTAGAGGTTGTTCTTTCTGAGATGTTATACTAAGATTCATTTAATTCACCTTACCTTAATAGCGTATTCACCCTTGATTGTTATATTTATTTTCTTAGCAATTTTTGATTTGTTTGGATCCAGAATGTAAATCCTGCCGTTCCAGTTTGTGGTAAGCTGGTCGCTTTTGCAAATCGGGCATTCGCTGCCCTTAACAAAGATCTTACATTTTTTGCATGCTTTTTTCTTGCTCATCAGATCACCTTTGATTATTTAGAGGGGTTCTTTCCAGCTTTTTTCTCGGTTTTTTTTGCAGAGTCTTTCTTGCCTGATGTTTCCTCAGATTTCAGCCACTCAAGCTTGCCAAGACCCTGCTGCCTCATTGTCAAGCCGAGCTTAGGGTTGGTTATGTCTTTGTGGCTGACTGCAATTATTCTGGCGCGGCAATTATCCCCAACTTTTAGGCTCCTCTTTGATTCCTTTCCAATCAAGACTTTGTCTTTGCTGAATGAAACAAAATCGTCCATTGTCTGCGAAACATGAATCATCCCCTCAATTGGGCCTATGTTTATGAACGCTCCGAAATCAGCAATGTCCTTTATTGTTCCCAAAACGACTTCCTGAAGCTGCGGCTTGAATGTCAAAAGGTCAAATACAGTCTCATAATAAGGAGCGCCGTCACCAGGTATGATAGTGCCGTCCTTAATGTCATTGACTTTTGTCACGTCTATAACAATCCCCAAGTCCTTTGATATAAAGCCGCTGTACTTTTTCTTTATCTGCTCAATAACAGCATCTTCTACGCTTTTCTCAAAAAGGCTTGGAGGTACGCGAATATGATCTTTTACCTCTGCAATGAAAAACATTTTTTTATCACCTTACCAGCTTCAAATATTTTTTTTGGGTTAGGGTAATTATTGCAACTCCTTTGTTAAGAAGTTTCTTTTTCAACTCCTTATCCTGAGTTGCAACGATAAAATCCTGCGTTGTCGCAGTTTCAATAATTAAATCATCTACTGATTGGAAAACGCCTCTTTTTTTATTCTTTTCTGTTTTTGCTGTCAAAACATTCTTTGCCTTCAGCAAAGAAACAGCAAGTTCTGCAGCCCTTTTATGGGCTCCTTTCTGCGTTTCGGCTATTTTTAGGAGCTCTTTCATTGTTTCTGGTATTATAAAAAGCTTATAATTAAAATAACAAATTCTATCAAGCTCTTTGAAGATATCAACGCCGAATTGTCCTGGAACAAGCAGAAAGTTTGTGTCAAGC
>RFII01000014.1 GCA_003695265.1 Candidatus Woesearchaeota archaeon
ACCAAAAAAAGTAGAAGTAATTATCTTAATATTCCTAACAGGATTTATTGGTATTATACATCCATTAATAACAAAGCCTTTGATAAAAACAAGTTTCGGGTTTTACAGGTTTTCGATCATATTAAACCTTTCAAGAGTTTTATTGATTACTTTTGGGTTTGTTTTGATATATGAAATTATAAAAAACAAGAAAGCTAGGCAAATCTTTATTTTTGCTTCTGTTCTTTTAGTAATGTTTCATTTCTTCAGTTATACTATGCCAACTTACAGGGAGAATAAATGGACAAAAGTAGGACAGGAAATGAACGCTGGAATTGGCAGCATGTTCGCAATGGCTGATTGGATTGAAAAAAACATACAAGATGATGGTGTGTTTATTTCGCCGCATGGAGAAACAGCTTTTGCTCTTAACGCGCTTACAGGCAAGAAGGTTATGCATATGAGGATTACGCATGCAAACCCTTTCGTTGACTCAAACAAAAGGATTGCAGAAGCAGCGGTTATCTTGTATGGAAATAATAGTGAAGAGATAAAAAGGCTGCTAAAAAAGTATGATGTAAAATATTTATATGAGGATCAGTACTCATTTCAAAGCCAGAAACAATGCCTAGAAAACTGGGCGCTTTTTGACACAGAAGAATTTGGTGATATGAGTTATAATTGCTTGAGAACAACGCCAGAATACAAAAAATATCTGCAAGCCAACGGAATTCAGGTAAAGAAAGTGCATGCAAGGCTGGATGTTGCGAGCAATAAAGCACCAAAATTTGATTTGATAGCAATAAAGCCGGGAAAAAGCTTGTTAAAGAAGAAAGTGTTGCAACGAGCATTAATACAAAACACAACCATTATCAGTGTGTCAGAGATTTCTATTTAAATAAAGATTTAAAATAAAGAACCACGTGGCGCCTGCTAATCTTTGATTCCCCTCTTTTTCGCAATCCAAATTGGTAATTAACATACCCTATTTTCTTTGACCTGTTAATCTGTTTGAGAAGATCAAACAACACCTTATATCCTCTAGGCTCAAACTTGTGCTCTGCTTTTGAGATAACCTCTTTAAACAAGTCTGATCTTACACCAAAAAAACCAGACACGACGTCTTTTACGTAAATTCCTTTTAACAATAGCCGAAGTTGTCCTAAGATTATGGCTGTTTTAGACATCAGTTTCCTATGCCATGGCCACTTAGCAAGAATTTTTTCCCTGCACCCTATAACAATGTTATAGCCATTTCTTAATTTCTCAATAATCTCTTTAATTTTTTCTGGGGGATGCTGCATGTCAGCGTCTGTAACAACAATAAATTCTGTTTTCACTGTTTTTGCGGCGTCTATTACTCTGATAGTAAGGCCTTTTACTTTTTGTTTTGAGCGGTCAAGAACAATAAAGTTTGGATTCCCATAATTCCTTACAATGTCCTGCGTCTTATCCTTTGAGCCGTCATCACTAACTATAATATTTATTCCTGGGTATAATTTGTCAAGAATTCTCAGCATTTCACCTATGTTTTTTTCCTCGTTCAAGGTTGGTATTATTACTGTAGTATCTCCAAAGTCCATAATTAACAAAGATGTACCAATGTTGTATATAAAACTTTTGACGAAGTAAAAATTTATTTAAAAATTTAAAAATCCTGCAAAAACCGATACTTTTTTTAACTTTGATAATAATTATAAAATTATAATTCAAGGAGGGATTGGTTATGGTTATAACAAAAACAGGTGCTATAATTATTGTCTTGTTTTGCGCGTTTTTAGGAGCCGGAGGACAAATATTTTTCAAGCTTGCCTCAGAAAACCTTAATTTCAACATAATTTCCTGGCTGACAAACTATAAGCTGATAATAGGGTTGTTTCTTTATGGGATTGCAACAGTCCTCTTTGTATACACTTTAAAATTTGGCGAAGTTTCGCTGCTTTATCCAATAATTGCCACAAGCTACATTTGGGTGAGCATATTCGCAGTGCTATTCTTAGGAGAGCACATGTCAATATATAAATGGTTAGGGATATTAATGATAATCAGCGGTGTTAGTTTAGTAATCAAATGAAGACAATAGCTATTATACCTGCTTATAATGAAGAAAAAAACATAGGCAACGTTATAAGTGAGACAAAGAAATATGTAGATGAAGTTATCGTCGTTGATGACAACAGCAGTGATAAAACAACAGAAATTGCTAGAAGCAAAGCAGATGTTGTTATGAGGCATATTGTTAATATGGGTAAGGGAGTAGCATTGAAGACAGGATTTGAAGAAGCTATAAGAAGAAAAGCTGATTTTTTGGTTGCAATTGACGCAGATGGGCAGCACAAGCCGAAAGATATACCAAGGCTTTTGAAAGAGATAAATGAGGTTGATATTGTTATTGGCTCAAGGCTTCTGAATGAGAAAATGCCATTTGTGCAGAAAGCAGGAAATATATTCATACAGAAGATGTTTGAGCTGCTATTCAAAAAAAAAATAAGAGATACCCAGTCAGGATTCAGAGTTATAAGGTCAAAAGTGTATAAAAAGATTAAATGGGAAGCGCAGCAGTACGCTGTTGAGACTGAAATGCTTGTCAATGCGTGCAGGAATAATCTTAGGATTAAGGAAGTTCCTATCGAAACAATTTATTTAGACAATTATAAAGGAACAACAGTTTTTGACGGTATTAAAATATTTGTAAGAATGATTTTTTTGAAGCTGAGG
>RFII01000015.1 GCA_003695265.1 Candidatus Woesearchaeota archaeon
AAAATTAGAAGAAAAAGTTAATGTATTAAGTCTTATTTTTAGAGATTTCAGTTTCAAAGAAAAGATAAGATTAATTCCTTTGTTAGCTTTATATTATATTCCAATAGCAATTAATCAACCGATTCAGCTAATAAGAGAAGTATATTTTAAAATGAGGGGAATTCCTTATAAATGGGTTTGTTCTGATGATGATAAAGATGATGTGTTTTTTGACCAATTGCGTTATTGCGTTAGAACGGACAAGCCTAATAATTTAGGAATAAATTATTAATCCAAAAATTATAGAGAAAGAAGCAAATATAACAAAAAGCAGTTTATCCATAAAACCACCTGTTTTAATAATACCTCCTATTCTAAAACTTAAAGGCAAAAACGGCTTAATCCCCTTCTTTGTGAGAGCATCTAAAAAAAGGTGCGTGAATACTCCTATACAAACCCAAATTATGCTAAGAAGGGTGTTTGTCAGGAATCCTATTATTAATAAGAATATAATGAAGTTGATGCTGTGAAAAAATCCGCGGTGCTCAAAAAGCATTGAAATCATAGGCATTTTGCTCCCTATTTTTGATGTTTTTGTATCAATGTCCGGAAGAATTGCTCCCAGAATAACAAGAAGGATTATTTGAATAAGGTTCGCGGTTGGGTAATTAAAAAGAAGGATTAATGTCAGAAAAACCGCAAAGGTTACGTGTGTTCTAAGGAGCATTCTTGTCTTCGTCAACAGGTTCAATGCTGTCCACTGGCAGAATATCCTCTTTTTGCTCTGCTGAAGGCTCGATAGGCTGTTCTTCTGCCGAGCTTTCTTCCTTCTGCTTTATCTCTTCCTGAAGCCTCTTTATTTCCTGATCAGGGTTTGGATTGGGGTCAACCAGATTGGCGACTAATTCGAGGCGCTCAAACATCTCGTTCTTGTTAACCCTGCCGACCACCTTGATTATTTTTCCAAGAAGATCCATTTTCACAGGCTCCAAAACAGAAGAGTCATCTTTTCCTGCTAGTATTTCCTCATTAGTTTTGCCCGTTAATGACTGCACTTGGTTTCTGAAGAACACTGTTCTTATGCTGTCAGAGCCGTCGTCAATAAAAAGGTTTAATAAATAGGAGTATGCAGGTTCTATTTTGCCGTGCTCATTGCACACAAATCCTTCCTCTCTTGGTTTTGTTCTTCTGTTGCATTGTGGGCATACCTCAAAGAATTTCATGTCGAAAACCTGGACTATGGTTCCAAGAATTTCAATATTTTCATCGTTTTCGGTTAATTCTGATATTTTTTTCCTTTGCCTTGCAGAGCCCAACTGGATTTCAGGAACTGTTTCCCCTTCAGGATTGAGTATTAGTTTTGACATGTCATTAAGATGAATCTCTTTCCTTCCATTGTTTTCTTTCACGTACGCGCCCGCTATTTTTATTATCATATTCTCTTTAAGAGAGCTTAATTTGTCCACCTGATCATTCCAAAGAACAACCCTTATTTTTCCTGTTTCATCGCCGAGCATGAAAGAGCCGACTTTCCCGCTTCTTGAGCCGGAATTAAACGACCTAACCTCAAATATCTGGGCAACTCTGCCGACAGTCTCCAAGTTCCTTATGCCGGGAAGAATGTTTTTTATCTTGAGCTTTCCAGAAGTCTGCGGAAAGATGTTCACGCCGAGCTCATTGGCGATAATGTGGGCTGCGCCTTCCTTTGAGATAAGGCCTGAGAGCTGGTTCAGCTTCGCCTTTATTTTTGATTCTATCTCCTCTTTCCCAATGCCTTTCTCCTCCTCAATCTTTGCTATTATGTCCTCGTAAGGAACCTTGACCATCACCATACTGAAGCGTTAAGAACTCTTGTATTTAAAGTTATCGCTGATTCAATTTTCAGTTTTGAATACAATCATTTCTTTTTTTATGGGATAAAATTAAAGATTTTGCTGCTAACACTTTTCCATAGCAAGGATGGATTTGATTAGATAAATTATTGGATTTTTCGTGAAAAACAGCCCTGTTGTAATGAAAAAGTTATATGTGGTACAACAAGCACAACAATGCCCGCCTGACTGCAGTGATGTTTGAGGAATTTTTTTATAAAAGGAGAACGTCTTAATTATTCAGAGCAAATCTTTAAATATTTAAAAGTTCAGAACACATAAAGTTGAGGGGTGATTCTTAGATGAGACAAATAATTTTCATTCTGGTATTGTTAATTTCAGCTTTTCCTGTTAATGCCGAGCTTTTTATCACAGGAAACGTTACTGATGCTGCTGATGGCGAACCAGCTAACGGGCATGAAATTGTTTTGTGGTCTAATAATCCAGAAGATAATCTTATTGATATAATAGGCCCTAATGGTGGGTGCGCTGATAACAACTGTTATATTCTTGATTGTGGTCTATTAAGTAATCCTTGCGGATTGGGTGACACAATATCCCTTAAAGTGGTTGATAACGGCTCTGGCTACACGAGCAGAACATTAAATTACACAATAACACAACAAGATGTTGAAGAAGGTTTTGCTTTAATGGAAACTATAAGCATGTTTCATGATGCAGACGGA
>RFII01000016.1 GCA_003695265.1 Candidatus Woesearchaeota archaeon
ATGCTCCACAGCAATTCGAAATATTTCTTATAACCCTTAGCAATCCCCTCTTTTTCTATAACTATTGTTGTTATAGGCTCTGTCCAATCAAACATAGCCACTTTGTTTCCATAGATTTCTATGTGCAAAGGGCTGAAATATTCTTCTGGCAGAAACCTTACTTCAGAGTATTTTGAGGTTATTGCTTTGCTTCCTGCTTTAAACAAAAGCCTTTCATGAATTTTCCTTTTCTCCAGCTCTTTCACAAACCTTGTTAAGTCTTTAAGCACTAATTCCTGCTTGTAATATTCAAGGCCTATTGCCCTTATTTCCTTGCTTTCTTTTATCATATCTTTTAAAACAAATTTTGGGCCGCTCAAGCCGTGATACACTTTCGCGGGCTGATTCCAATAAAGGTCGAACTGCGCCCTGAACGAGTCAGCGACTTCTTTGCTCTTTATAACTATTAACAAAGGCTGCTTTTCTGTTTCTGCCGGAAATATTATTGTTGTTTCCTTGTAAATGTTGATTGCCGCAGGAGTCAGGACGTCTTCGGGCATAAACCTTATCTCGCTTAACGGGCTGTTTTTCTCCAATGTCTGCGGCTCTCCTCTCGCGCTTTCATCAAATAATATCTTCAGCCTTATGCCTCTTCTCGCCCTTTCCCTGTTCCATTTCAGGAAGAAAAGGTTCACCTTTTCTGACCTTGAAGGAACGCCCATAACCCTTATAATGTCTCCTTTGCTGAGCTCTTCGAACGCGCTGAAAAAAGCAGTATGCAATCCTTTCATGCCTCTGTAAATGACTGCTTCCTGCTTTGCTTTTGACAGCTCTCTCTTAAGCTTTAGTTCTGGAAGAATTTTTTTTATGCTCTCTTTTTCTCTGCTCAGCTTCTCTTCTTTTTCTTTTAAGTAGTCGAGAATTCTTTCAGGCTCTGCTGCTTCAAAATACTTTGTTTTGCCTCTTAAGATGTAGCTGGCAAGCCCTTTTTGAATCAGCTTGTCAAGAATCTCGTAAATCTTTGAGCTGGACACATTTGCTTTCTCTACTATAGGTCCTGTTGTTGCAGAGCCTAATTCAAGCAGGGCCAGATAAACCTTGATTTCTGATTTGACAAGGCCTATTTCTGAGAGTATTGGCTCAATATCCATCTTCTTTCCTGTTGTTTTTTGACTATAAAAATCTTTCTAATTTCTCCCCCTTTAGGGTGATGTAATATTTATATAGTTATTTTTACTAATTAGTAGTAACAAAAACCCTGAGATGGGGGTGGAGGTGCTTAACATGAAAACACTAAAAAGAATAAAAAGCATAATAAGATCAGGAGTGATAAGTGCCCTGGTTGCGACCCTCTTAACAGCAACAACCGCGCATGCTTGGCAGAACATAACGCCAACATATAACATTAATCACAGGACAACACAAGTTAGGTTGCAGCACGGCACAGACAACTCTTATGCCTTTATCGACTTCAACGGCGATGAGCATGGAGACTTAGAAGGATTTTACGGAGAAGCATTAAGAACTGTGCCGTTAGCGTATGGGATCAGCGTCGGTCCTGAGTATAACGGCGGAACAGGCGTTGATGACATTGTCAGGGCGCAGATAACAGCATCCGGCCAAATAGGACCTGTCTTTGTGCAGGGAAAATACTCACCAGTCTCAACCGGCGATGCTGGACAGCAGCTCGGCCTCGTGGCTAATGCACAATTTGGAAGAGTTGGCCTTGGAACATGGCTTGACATTGACTTCAATAATGGCCACACAGCAAAGTCAGGAGAGCTAGAAGCAACTCTCAAACTAACTGATAACGTCAAAGCTTATGGGAAAATGGAAAAGTTTGACTGGCAGAAAAGCCCAAGCTACTCAATAGGCTTCCAGGCAGACTTTTAATTCTTTTGTTTCTTTATTTATGGCAACCTTTAAATAACAATAATGCGTGCATCAATTAATGACAACCATTGTTGTTGCATTAGGCGGAAACGCATTGCTCAAAAAAGGGCAGAAATTCACGATTAAGGACAGCTTCAAGAATATTTCTCCTGCTCTTGATTCTATAATCCCATTAATCAAGAAAGGGTTTAATGTTGTGATTACGCACGGCAACGGCCCACAAGTAGGAAACCAGCTGATAAGAGTAGAGCATTCTATAAACAAGGCATATTACCTTCCATTGTATGTGTGCGGAGCCCAAACCCAAGGCGAGATAGGCTACATGATTCAACAGTGTTTACTCAACAAGCTGAAAGAAAACAACATAAAAAAGAACGCTGTCTGCGTTCTAACGCAAGTCCTAGTTGACAAAAACGACCTTTCATTTAAAAAGCCTACAAAGCCCATAGGCCCCTTTTACACAAAAGAGCAGCTTAAGGAGCTTGGCAAAGAAGACTGGAACTTAATCGAAGATGCTGGAAGAGGCTACAGGAGGGTTGTTGCTTCACCAAAGCCAAAAGAAATTATAGAGAAGGACATAATAAAAAAGCTTGTTGAGTCAGGAACAATAGTAATTGCTGTTGGCGGCGGAGGAATACCAGTCTATCTGAATGAGGAAAACGAATTGAGGGGTATAAGCGCAGTAATTGACAAGGATTTGGCCTCTGCATGCCTTGCTAACGAGCTAAAAGCGGAAATGCTCCTTATATTGACTGACGTTGAATGCGTTTTCTTGAATTACGGCAAAGAAAACGAGGAAAAAATATCAAGAATCAATGTTGCACAAGCAGAATTATACCTCAATCAAGGCCACTTCGCAGAGGGCAGCATGAAGCCAAAAGTAGAGGCAGCAATAAGTTTCCTGAAGAAAGGAGGCGAAAAAGCAATAATAACAAACCTTGAATCAGTAGAAGAAGCGCTTCAGGGAGAAAAAGGAACTATAATAACAAAATGAGCTAGAATATCTTTCTCTTTTGCAGAAAAAGTTAGGCTAAAAAGGGCTTTTGGGAGTAATCGATGATTCTTATAATTTCCAAGTTATGTTTTCAAATCCAAATATTTTTATACTTTCCAAACATTCTCTTATTCAGTGCAAAATTACGCAAATGGGTCCTTTCAGGAGCTTTCCGGAAGGAATAAGCGTTGACTGGGAGACACTCTTGCGTAATACAGCCCGTCACGAGAGTACTCAATGGAGCTTACGGCAAAGCCAAGCAATGAGCTTGGGAGTTAGTGTTGCGGGCAACAAACACTTTAATGGTCACAAAATTCAATTTAGAATAAGCTTGAAGTTTATATTTACCATTTAACGTTTTAAATCGCGTAAAAAAGGAAAATAAGCCTTATGAAGCGATTTTAGGCTTATATTTCCTTAATTTCAAGCTTGTTCTAGATATACACCACGAGAAGAGGTTAGCATCATGTTCAATTATTCACCAAAACTTTTGGTTTTTAGTAGGGCTTCTTCTACGTGGTAAAACAGGAGGAATGATAAGCATGGGAAAAATAAGCCCAGTTTCAGCAAAATATATTATTAATGCGTCAATCACAATTGATGGAGTAGTTGACAGGCCTGATGTTATTGGCGCTATATTTGGCCAGACAGAAGGCTTGTTAGGTTCTGACCTGGAGCTGAGAGAGCTCCAGAGGAGTGGCAGAATAGGAAGAATAGAGGTTAATGTCGACACTAAAGGTGGAAAAACAACAGGAGACATTATAATACCTTCCAGCCTGGACAAGGCTGAAACAGCCATTGTGGGTGCTGCCCTTGAGATAATCCAAAGAATTGGGCCTTGCAACGCAAAAATCAAAGTAAATAACATTGAAGATGTGAGGATTTCAAAGAGAAACTTTGTTATTGACAGGGCAAAAGAGCTTCTCAAGGAAATGATGGACACTGTAATGCCTGATTCCCAGGAATTAAGCGACGAAGTGGCTTATTCAGTGAGAATGATGGAAATACAGGTTTATGGAAAGGACAGGCTGCCCGCAGGCCCTGCAATTGACGAGTCTGACGAGATAATAATTGTTGAGGGCAGAGCAGACGTCCTCAACCTGTTGAAGCATGGGATAAAGAACGCCATAGCCATTAATGGCACTTCAATACCACCAACGATCGCTGAATTAACTCAGAGGAAGATAGTGACAGCCTTTGTTGATGGTGACAGGGGTGGTAAGCTGATTATAAAAGAGCTTCTCAACGTTGCTGACATTGATTATGTTGCTTTTGCTCCTGATGGAAAAGAAGTTGAGGAAATAACAAAGAAAGAAATCCATAAAGCACTGAGAAGCAGGATTGCTGCAGAGCAGGCAAAGCTTGAAGTAACAACAGAAACATCAAAAACTGGCACAAAACAAGCGTCGAGGACTCCTGAAAGATCAAGTTGGAATAACAATAGGCAACCACAAAGACCGTCAAGGCAACCAAGAGCAGCAACGCAACAGCACTCTTCTTACACTGCAAAAAAGCTGATGTTAGATAATGACCAGAAAAAGAAAGTGAGGGAAATGCTCGAAGACCTTATTGGGACAAGAGGCGCTTACATCCTTGATGAGAAGCTTTCTATTCTTGGAAAAGTTCCGACCTCCGAGTTAGAAACTGCTGTGAAAAGTGTTAGCTCAGGGGTTTACGCAATTGTGTTTAACGGCACTATTGACAAGAACCTTGTGAGAACAGCAGAAAAACTAAACGTCAAATTTTTGGTGGCAATGGACTCAAAGGTCAAGAACGAAGAAACGAAGATTAACATAATGACTGAAGAAGATCTTTAACTGCCAGAAGCAACACTTAGGATGTGCTTTACCAATAAAAAGAAGATCAATATCAGAAAGAACATTATTATAGCGGCAAAGATTGTTATATTATCAAAAGGTATTTCTGTGTAAGAGTAAACGACTACCAAGTAAGCCAAATAATTTAAAGGAAGCTTTGAGGATATCCTGAAAGCAATAAACTGTGGTATCATATGGAAGAAATCAAAAAAAGCCAGTATGAAACTAAAAAATATTAACAGGATTGGAATAACAGTTTTAAGTGAGGAGATTGTAAGAACTCCTGTGATTGACTGATACCTTAATATGCTCGCGCCAACAAAGATTAGAACCATACTGTTTCCAAGAGCGGTGTTCCAACCTAATTCCTCATCCCTGTTCCTGGCGAAATAAAGCTCCATTACAAACATGGTAATGAAGAGAGGAATTATCTCCCAAAGAGTGATAGGGTTAGAAAGTGGAACTTGAAGAAGCTCGACCATTCTGGGAAAAATTATTTCAAACATAAAAGAAAAAAGTAGTATTCTCGTATTTATATTTAACTAAGTTTAATTTAACTAATTTTGATTAACTTAATATTTCAATTCTTGCGCTTTCCCTCAGCTTAGCAACGTAGTTCTGATACGCCTCTTTCTGCTTTTCGATTAGCAAAGCCTTTCTAATCTGCTCTTCAACTTCGTCAAAAGACTGCTGCCTTCCCTCCTTTTTGTCAGTAAGCCTGATGACATGCCACCCAAACTGTGTTTGGACAGGCTCAGAAGTTTCATTCACTTCCAAGGCAAAGGCTGCCTCTTCAAACGGTTTTACCATCTCCCCTCTTCCAAAATATCCGAGGTCGCCCCCACGCACCCTACTCGGCCCTATTGACATGTTTGCGGCAACATCCTCAAATTTTTCACCGTTGTTAAGCCTTTCAATTGCTTTTTCTGCTTCTTCTTTCGTCTTTACAAGAATGTGGCTTGCTCTAACCTGCATGCCTGTCTTGAACATGTCTGCGTTTTCAATGTAATAATCCTCGACTTCGTCATCACCCACAGAAATGTTGCCTAAAACAGTCTGGTTTAATAGGAGGACTATTGATATCTGTTTTTTATAGAAATTCTTGACATCATCTAAAGTAAGGTTCTTTTGTGAGAGAGCTTCCTCAAACTGAGACAAAGTAATGTTGTTGGCTGCTATTGCTTTGTTTATTATATTGTCAAGCTCCTCTTCAGGAACATTTATGCCCATTTTTTCAGCTTTTTGCATTAGTAAAAGCTCGTCAATTATTTGGTTCAGAAGATCATCTTTTGAGATTATGTTCTTATAGCTTGGAGGTAGCTGTGCGTACTGCGCGTCAACATCAGAAGCAAAAATTGGTTCTCCATTAACAATGGCAAGAATTTTGTTCGCGGAATCCTCTGTAGAGTTTGCAATGCTTTTTCCAGTATTTTCTCCATGCGTCCTACTAAGAACAATGAACGCTGTGGCGATTATTATTACTGTAAGGGCGGCAAGCCCGACCATGACATAATTATTCCTCTTTGAAGTTTTTTTCCTTGAAGATTTCTTAACCATCAGTATTACCCCCAAAGCACTCAGTAATAAAAGGTGATTAATAAATGTTATGGAAAACAATTTCATAACAACTAGGCACAATTTAGCAGTCCAATCGATTAATATTTAAATGAGTTAAGGCTGTGTAATAAGCATGTTTGACATCATAATTGGTAGAAGTGAAAAAGACCGTGAAAAATATGGAAAAGCCGGAGCCACTTTTATAGGTAGGCAGTATGTCAAAATGGGCCGCACTACTTCCCTCTCCAACAATGTTTACTTGGATGTTGCAGGCTCGCACGTGGTTTTTGTCGTTGGGAAAAGAGGCTCTGGAAAGTCTTACACTATGGGCGTTATTTGTGAGGGAATGGCAAGCTTGCCTGAAGAAGTCTCAAAAAACATTTCAGTTATTATGCTTGACACAATGGGAATTTATTGGACCATGAAATATCCGAACAAAAGAGATGAGCTGTTGCTGAATGAGTGGGGCCTTAAAGGGCAAGGATTAGATGTGGTCATTTACACCCCTGTAATACATCATGAAGAATACAAGAGGAGAGGAATCCCAACAGATAAGCCTTTCTCAATAAGCCCTGCAGAGCTTAGCGCAGCTGACTGGTGCCTTAGCTTTGAGATAAAGCAGACAGAGCCTGTCGGCGTCTTGATTGAGAGAGTTATTGAGGGTTTGAAGGAGAAGAAAAAGGTGTTTGATATTGATGATATAATAAAAGAAATCAGGAAAGACACAAAATCAGAGAATGTTGTGAAGAATGCTGCTGAGAACCGTTTTGTCACAGCAAAAAAATGGGGTGTTTTCGCAAAGGAAGGAACTCCAATAAAAGACCTTGCTGTTGGAGGAAAAGTCAGCGTTCTTGATGTTAGCTGCTACGCGACTGAGCCGAATGGATGGAAAATAAAGTCACTTGTTGTCGGCTTAATATCACAGAAACTATTCATTCAGCGCATGGAAGCTAGAAAATCTGAGGAAAGAGAAGAGGTTGAGGACTCACTAAGGTATTTTGCTGAGGAAAAAGAAGAGGGGCAAAAAACTCCTTTGGTGTGGCTTATAATAGATGAGGCTCATGAGTTTCTGCCCCGTGAGGGAAAAACAACGGCAAGTGATGCCCTAATCACAATCCTGAGAGAGGGCAGGCAGCCGGGAATATCTTTGATACTTGCGTCTCAGCAGCCCGGCAAGATTCACACAGATGTCATGACGCAGGCAGATACTGTCATCGCACATAGGATAACAGCAAAGCTTGACGTGGATGCTCTCGGCCTGTTGATGCAGAGCTACATGAGGGAAGGGCTGACAGAGCAGCTTGACAACCTTCCCCGCGTAAAAGGATCTGCAATAATTTTTGATGACACAAATGAGAGGATGTACCCTTTGAGGATAAGGCCTCGGTTTACTTGGCATGGAGGCGGCTCTCCTACTGCAATGGCAAAAAAGAAGGAGAAAAGTGGATTATAAACCGTTTCGGTGTTATTTGCAAAACTTTTATAAAAAATTAAAACATATTATTGTTTAATGGTGTTTGGCAAAAGCTTTCCGAGAACTAGTGAAAAAAGCTCTTACCCTGTGTGGGAGGAAATATTCTTGACAGAGGAAGAGGAGAGAGAGGAAGAAAGAAAAGCAAGGGAAGAGAACGTAAAGTTGATGAAAGAATGCATTGATGATGCTAGAACAATTATAAAAGATAAAGGAATGAAAGGTTTTGAGACGAGCATTATCAATGTTGCAATAGCGTTGTTTGAGAAGCGGGCTTCTCACCAGGTTTTCTGGAAGGAAAGCAAGTGCAAGGAAAAGTTTGATGCAAAAAAATTGAAGGATTAATAAAACAACCAGGCAAAACAAGAATAATCAATAAATTTCATGCTTTGGGTCCCGCGCCATGAATTCCTTATAAGCATCTATTGGGGATTTTCCTTCAAACAGTATTTGGTGCATTTTCTCTGTTATAGGCATTTCAAAAGGAAGGCTTCTTTGAAGCTCATAAACAGCCCTCGTCGTTTCAACACCCTCTGGAACCATTCCGTTAAGCAACACATTTATTTCTTCCAATGATTTTCCTTCAGAAATTAATTGGCCTACGCGCCTGTTCCTTCCGTGCCTGCTGTAGCACGTTACGATAAGGTCGCCTGAACCTGCAAGGCCGTTAAAAGTCCTTTCTTCTCCTCCAAGATGTGTTCCCAGGCGTGTCATCTCAACCTTTCCGCGCTCGATCAACGCTGCTTTTGAATTATCGCCTAGAATGCCTCGCTCAATGTAGCCGTCAACGATTCCTGCTGCTATTGCAATCACGTTTTTCAGCGCTGCTGCGATCTCAACGCCAATGACATCGTAAGAGGTGTAAACACGAAAATAGGAATTATTATTGAATGTTAGCTGGACTTGTTTTGCTAGATCCTTGTTAGTTGAGGCTGCCACTACCAAAGTTGGTATTTCTCTACCAACTTCTTCGGCATGGCTTGGTCCTGAAATAACAGAAATGTGATTATTATCAATACGCAATTCTTCTTTTAGCACTTCTGTTACTCTCTTAAAACTCTTAATTTCCATTCCCTTAGAAGCGCTGCAAAAATAGGCGTTAGGGCTGGCAATCCCTTTCATCTGCCTGAACACACGCCTTGAAAACTGCGTCGGCACAACAGTAACTATTAATTCTGCGTCACTGCAGATTTCTTCAAGAGAACTGCTTATTACAACGTGCTTTGGAATCTGAACGCCAGGAAGGTATTTCGGGTTTTGGTGTGATATTCTCATAATTTCAACAAGAGGGGACTCGCCGTACATGTCTCCTTCCCAAACCCACAAGCCAACGTTTTTATGCTTGAAAGCAAGCGTTTTGGTGAGCGCTGTCCCCCAGCTTCCACCCCCTATAACAGCTATCTTTGACATTTTTACGTGTGATGCCTTATGGTGTTGGCATAATAAATTATTATTTTTGGCTCAACAACACAGTACTGTTTTTCTGCTCCTCCCTCATTGGATGGTCTTATAAATTTTTGTTTAACAAAAGGCCGCAATCCTTCTTCAATAACAAGGAGCAGATTATTTTCAAGCCTTGGATCCATCCTGACTCCTACATTGTTAAAATGGTCTATTAGCCTTGCGGCTTCATCATAAAGCCAAGATTCGGAGACTGTGAATCCAGGGTAAATATTCCTGCTTAACCCTAATATATTGCCGATTGCTGCCGCAACTAAAGCAGACGGATTAACAGCCACCGCTTCCTTTATCCCCTCAATAAAATGTTTGGCGACGTTTTTGGACAAGTCTCTTTGATTAGTGCTTTTCTGCTCGCTTAAATAATCTCCTAATGAATAGGGGCTACCGAATGAAACAAGAAGGTTGTTGCCTGGTGTGAAAAAATCCCTTAGGTTACCAAATCTAGCCATAATTCCGTTCTGCATGCTTTTCGCAGTGTCAAGGGCAAAAAACGGCGCTTCTGGAACAAAATCATAGCTTATCGCCACTGGCACAACGTAAATGTCAGCGCCATTCTGCTGCGCTGCAATAACCGAATCAATAAGGCCTCTTTTTGGAACAAGCACTTTTCCTGACCTGCTTCTCGTGCCCTCTGGAAAAATTGCCATGTGAATGCCTTTCTCCAGAGCTGTTTTTGCGTATTCTGCAAGAACTTTCAAGTAAAGGATGTCTCTTGTATTGCCCCTATCAACTGTGTAAGCGTTCCATCCCTTTAGCGTTCTGCTAATGATTGGATTGGCAAAAAGGTTCAGCCCTGCTGCAAAGGATGGGATGTCCATTCCATTAGTCCCAAGCTTCCATCCCAAGAACATATAATCCAAATGGCTTAAGTGCCTCACCATGTAAACAAGTGTTTTATCCTTGTGCTGTTGGACTTTTTCAAGGCCAAGCGTTGAACCACCGCTAAACATGCTGTGAAAATACGCTGAGACAAAAATTTTGCCCAGCGCAGTAAGGGCCCTGCTCGGATTCCAGGCTATTTGGTCAGCGTAGAACTCTGCCTGCCTTCTGATAAGTTCTTCATTTATTTCTTCCTCGTTTATTTCTCCATGAAGAATAGTTTCCAGTGTTTGGCTGCTCAGCCCTTTGAAGACCTTTTCTCTTTTCTTCTCAGCCATTCCGGAGATACTTCTAGCAACGCAGCCGCGAAACCTTGTAATATCGTTTTCAGAGAACACTTTACTAACGACTATTTCCATTAATTCCTCACGAGATATATCAAGCATGAATGACGAGAAAAAAAAAGTTTATTTAAAAGTTTCTGCCAAAAAAGATGTTATTTTCTTTTTTTCCCTTCTTTTTTCTTTTCTCTGCCTTTCGGTCTTTTCTTCTTGACAATAACAATCTTATGCTTTGGAGAATTCAGTTTTCTTCTCACAACTCTTGTCTTTGCGAAGTCTGCTGCCAGCTCTGCTTCTACAGGGGCGTGAGTCATTGAAATCATCGAAGCAAAGAACATCAGCGCAAATATTAGGCAGATTGCAAATCCAAACGGCTTTGACATAGGCCAGATGACAATAGCGCTGAAGAAGAAGCCGAGCATGCTTGCCAGCATGTATAAACGGGATAATGGATAAAAGCCTGCCAATTAAACCACCTCTTTTGTGAATATTACTTTGTTCTTTTTCTTATTTAAAATTATCCTTTTTTAGGGTGATGCCAACTTGATTATGATAAGCTTTTGTGCATAGGTGGTGCGGGCGGGACTAAGCATTGTAATATTCCAGCACAACAAAATAGGTTTAACACTTTTTTTACAAGAGACGTAGCCACTTTCAACCCTTATTTAACAAACTTCAGGTTAGGAACTAGTTTCTTTGCTTCTCTCACTTTTTTGTTAAAGTTTTGCATGAATTCGACCATTTTTTGGCAGGCGATTTCCTTTATTTCTCCTGAGGTCATTCTTCCTGCCTTGTACTCGTCATGAATTCTCTGAAGCTCTGAATCATCCTCGATGAGGTGCTGCTTTAGCAGCTCGAACACCATGTCTTTTTCGATTATTGCGCCTAGCCTGCGGTGCTCTTCAAGAGTGTCTCTGCCTCCTGTGAGAGCCCTCTTAATTTTTTTACATACAGACTTCTCGTCTTCTGGAAGCTCTATGCATGACTCTGGCTTTGACTTTGACATTTTTATAGAGCCATCTAAGGAAGGTGTGTATTTGTGGAATATTGAGCTTGGCAACACGAAGTTTCTTGATTTCATCCTATTAACAATATCCCTTGTTAAGAGAATATGTGGCACTTGGTCGACGCCGACAGGAATCACTCCAGGCATTCTCTTCTTGAACTGAGGGTAAAGAATGTCTCCAACCTGAGTGCATGCCGCGAATATCCTGCCCGGCTCTGCATTTCCGTAAAGCGCCTTGAACTGGTTTAATGTTACTTTTCTGGCAAAAAGCGACGCAGACCTCATAACTTCGACGTTTTCTGACTGGAAGTAAAACGTTGTTTTTTCAGGGTCTAATCCAAGCGCTATATAGGCAGGAATATGAAAGTTTAACGCCCTTTTTCTTGCTTCTTCCAGAGAAATCCCCCTCGTGGCTTCTGCTTCAAGGTCTGCTATGAGAATGTACGTTTCTGCCCCAAATTTCTGGAAATAGGCAATGTTCTCGACAACCATTTTATTGCCGAAATGAATCTTGTCCGCGGTTGGCATTATGCCGCTTAGAACGTAGAACGGCTTTTTGTTTTTCATCGCATCCAATAATGTTTTCTGTCCTATTCCTGAGAACACTACGCCACGCCTCATAATCCTGTTCGGGCTTGGAAACTTATCCAGCATGAATTGTTCTAGGTGAAAGTCTGTGATCAGCTTTGCATAATCCTCCACTAATTTGCTCCCCCAGGGATCAATGATTTTTGCCATTGCTAGAAGTCAGGCTGGAATTTATTTAAAGCTTTTCATTTTTCCAGTTAAATTACTACTTTAGAATAGAAAAATATAAATTAAAGACGATAATAATATCAAGTATGAAACTTCATGAATTAATTGAAGAGGTATTGAATGCACAAAAATGCTTTGAAGAAAGGAAGGAAAGGCTGAGAGAAGCCCTTAAAAAAGCAGTTGGAGAGCACATAGACTCTGTTTTTGATAATAGGCCTATGCCTGAAGCATTAAGACTGGCAGAAAGCCTTGAAAGCATAGTATTTGGCCAGGAGACCGCGAAAGGAATCGGCTCTGGTTCTTATTGCCGCATAAAGAATTATGTGTTAAACACTTATAATCCTGGAGATTATTTCAGCACAGCCGATGTTGCTAAAGGTGTTGGGTTCCATAGAGATACTGTAAGAAGAGCTTTAAGAAGAATGAGAAATGTGAAATACGTTGATTCTGAGAGGAGATGGCTATTAAGGGTTGAGCTTGACAGCAAAGCAATATTCTCTGCAGCAAGAAATCTTATAAGAAAACAGGGTTACGCGACTGCACGGGAAATAACAAGCATGCTTGGTTACGGAAATGTAGAAGTGTTCCATGTTGGGAGAATAATCTCTCAAGCGCATGAAGAGCAGGGTTGGGACAGGAAACTGACAAAGGAAGGTTACGCGTATTTCCCAAAAGGAAAGAATCCAATAATAACTCCGCGCGGGAAAGTGCTCCGGGCAATAGGAAGAAGACAGAGAGTTTACGTTCATGATGTTGCGGAGCAGACAGGCTTGACACCGCTAAGCGTGACGAGAGTTCTTTCTAATGATGACAGGTTTAAAAGAGGCCGCAGCTCAGAGGGGGTTTATTATCAAAGGAAATAAATAGAATAATTTAAATAGGTAATCACACAATATTTCTTTAAACGAGGTGATTCATCATGTGCTTATGCGAGAAATGCACTAAAACATGCGGCGTTGTTTTCTTGATTGTTGGCATTTTGTTTTTGCTGAAGGACTTTGGCATATGGGATTTTTGGAATATTAATTGGTGGACTGCAGTCTTCTTAATATTAGGCTTGGGCGCTTTTTGCTCTACAGGGTGCCCTGAGTGCAAGGCGTTGCACAAAAAGAAATAATTTAAATAGATTCAATTTTATTTTTTTATTATGAAGCACAGTATTAAAATAACAGCGTTTCTCTTGCTTGTTTTTCTCGCGTCACAGCTTGTTGGTTTGCTCATCATAAACAACTATGTTGATAAGGAGCAGACTAAGAGAAGCTTTGAGGAAACAGGGCAATACAAAGTTGTTTACAAGCCCCTCCCATACAACGTTGAAAGACCTGAAGTTGACGAATCAACATCATTCATTCCCATAATCATCGCAATACTTGTGGGAACCTCGCTTTTCCTGTTGCTAATGAGGTTTAAGAAAGTCAGTGTTTGGAAGGCTTGGTACTTCCTAAGCGTGTTTCTGTGCATGACAATAGCGTTAGCTGCTTTTCTTCCGCAAGCAATAGCTTTAGTAATCTCAGCGGTTTCTTCTTTTTTCAAGACAGCAAAGCCCAATGTGGTTGTTCACAACTTAACAGAGATTTTTATTTACGGCGGCTTAGCAGCCATATTTGTTCCTATTATTAATATGTTTTCTGCAATTGCTCTTCTCATAATAATCTCTGTTTATGACATGATTGCTGTTTGGAAGAGCAAGCACATGGTGAAGATGGCTAAGTTTCAGTCAAAGACAAAGATTTTCGCAGGCCTGTTTATTCCATACAAAAAAGCTCCAAAGCCTAAAAAAGGCGCGAAAACAATAAGGGTTCCTGTCAAGAACGCTGTTCTAGGCGGCGGCGACATCGCATTCCCGTTAATATTTGCAGGTGTTGTTATGAAGCAGTTCAGCTTTGCGCAAACACTGATTATTCCTGTTTTTGTAACGCTTGCCCTGCTTATTCTGTTCATAAAAGCTGAGAAAGACAAGTTTTATCCTGCAATGCCTTTTGTCACAGCAGGGTGCATCCTAGGGTATTTTGCTATCTTACTAATTTAGAAACCTTTAAGAGTCTTCTGCCTGACAGAAGAGGCAAATGTCATTGGATTCAAAACCAATCCGTCTTTTGCTGCGAGTACGTGCGTGGAAGTCTGCTTTGATATTTCCCTTGCTTCATACAATGGGTCTGCCTGGTGCATTTTTATCCCAAAATGGGTGATTACAGCGTGCTTAGGCTTTGCCTCGTTGATTAGCTTTACTGCATCTTCAGAATTCATGTGGTTCTTTTCTTTTATGTGAAATGGGTTCACCACGTTTATTATTAACAGGTCTGTTTCCTTAAACTCTTCAGCTAATTCCTTGAAGTATTCTGTGTCGGAAGTGTAGCCCAGAGTGAATTTTGGAGCAAAGAATTTGAAGCCAACTGCATGAGGGTCGTTGTGTCGTGTTGGCGTGGCTTTTATTTCTATCTCATTTATAGCGATTTTTTGCCCTGCCTCAACCGCGATAGCCCTTTCAACCAAGCGCTTATAGTATTCTGTCATAACAGGCTTCATTGTTTCAATGCCGTTGTAGGCTGTTTTGTTGGTTATGACAACGCCTTTCTTGTCAAAGCCGTTATGGGTCATTGCGGATATGAGCGCGTTGATGTCATTGCAGTGGTTAAGGTGGTTGTGAGAAACAAAGATGGCAGTGTTGTGCCTTGGATTAATGTCAGCAATTCTCGCCCTTACAACTGCTCCTGGTCCGGGATCAATGTGAAATTGGTTGCCCTCAGCCTGAAGAACAATGCCGCCAGAAGCCCTTAATTGCTGGCCTGTAACAAAAATGTCTCCGCCTGTGCCTAGAAATATTACTCTCGGATCCATCTTACCCCCAAGGATTACATAGGCAAGGATATATTTAAGGGTTTCGTAAAAGATGATAAGATTAAGATGTAAAGAAAATAATTTTTTCTCACGATTTATAGAAAACTTTAAAAGAATAAGATTATTCTATCGTGCCGGCAGGCTAGGCCGGGTGGTCAGCCCTCACCTGTTACCGCAAACGGGCTTTACGGCGGGGCTGAAGCTTTGGAAGAGGCTCATTGCTTTGCCGTTGGTCTCAGCTTGGACGATGAGGTTCTGTCCCATTGGGCTTGTTTTTTCGGGAAATGAGTCAGGTCAGGAATGAAGCAGCTCTAACTGATTAAACAGGCGCTTTTGGGGTAGCGGAGCTAAGGACAGGCTGGGGTTAAGCCAATGGCTCGGCTTTGAGTCCATTCCTGGGCGCGCCTGCCGCTTTTCTTGAAAGATTTCTAATTATTTATTAACAAATATTGCTTCAAAATTGATTTCTTCAGCTTTAAGAAACATGAAACCCAACGCTCACATTAAGGAGTATTGGCGAGTAGCTTGGGTCTTGTGTTGTGAGGCTCGCATTTATCTGGAAGTACCTGCCTGTGACTCCTGTAAGTGTTTTTAGTGAGCTGTTTGTCAAGGAGCCTGCCCATGGCTCTGTATCGCATAAGGGATCATCACATGACCTATATTGAAGAGTTAGGTTCATTATTGCCCTTTTGTAAATGCTCAGCGCTTCAGAGCCCTGCAGTGTTCTGTTCCATATTGCAAGCTCGTCTATCAGGCCGGAATAGTCTTTGCTCATGTCATCCTTTATTCCTATGTACAAAGGATCATTGCTTTGCTTGAAGGCAAACCCCGACTTGGAAGATGTGCCTTTCTGCGTTCCGTTTATGTAAATAATGCCTTCCCCTGCTGATGACACCGTACAAGCAACAAAAACCCAGTCTGTGGAAGAAAGAGGCGCTTTCGGCTTCACGTCTCCGCTAACGTCATTTTTGAACTTGCATTCTATCTCGTTATTTTTTATTTTTACCTCTATGTTGTTTTTTTTGAAAAAAACCCTTTGGTCTGTTGCCAAGTCATTCGGCTTTATCCAGAAAGAGACTGTCGCGTTTGTAGTCAATGTGGCAAATGATGCGCTGTCCAAAACTTTAACGTAAACGTCGCTGCCGCTGAAATCAAGCGCTGTGCCAAGCTTTCCCTGTGCGCCGAAGCCGATGCTTCCAAACGCATCACCGTGATTTGCGCTGCCTGAAAAGTCTTCTACGTCGCTTCCGCTGGGGCCTTGGCCTGCTGACTGCTCGTTCATGTGCATTAAAAGAATGTTTCCGGACATGTCTGCTCCTGCATCGCTTCCAGCATTGTTAGGAAGTTCTTCCCCGTAAGGCAGCGCTTCTCCAAAGCTTATGTTAAGCCAGCTCGTGCTTGTTGCGTTCGAGTCATTAGTGTTGAGGTAGCTTCCTGCCAAAGCTCCTGAGAGCTCGACTTGGTCGCCGTTTGAGTAAGTGTTTGTGAATGAGCCTGTGTCAAACTCTGCTTCAGAATCCAAAACCCATGAGTAGCTTCCTGCCTGGTTGCTTTCATTACTGCCATTTCCACCCAGGTTGGTATTGGCCACTGTGCCAACAATTTTTTTCTTGCCTGTAAACTCGTATGTTCCTCCTGTCTTTATATCCCTATAGGTTATTCTTACATCATAACTGAAATCATCGCTGAGAGCCTCGCCCAGAGAGCCTGTGATAGCTCCTTTTCCGCCAATGCTTAAAGGATAATTCCCCGACCACACAGTCTTATTGCCAAATTCAATTTTTGTAATGGTTATTGGCTGAGGATTATTATTCATAACGTTCAGAACCACATTCCCAGCACTGTCAATAGACCATGTTGTTAAGCCGATGTCAGCGCTGCTCCAGTAGGCCTTAGAGACCCTCACATCAGCGTTGCCGCCGATCCAGGGAATTCCGCCAATGGCTGCGACAACAATAACAGCAACAAGCAGAACAATAGATGCAGTGATTAGGTATTCGGTGGAAGTCTGAGCTCTTTTCTTGCAAAGAAAATAATTATAATTCATACTTAATAAGTTCTGAAGTATATTTAAATATTTTATGCTATGCTATGATTAAATTTATATATAAACGCCTTATTCTCACAGGGTATGGTTGACTTTAATAGCATTGCAAAGAAGTGGCAGAAGAAATGGGAAGAGAAGGGAATATTCCATGTGAGAGAAGACTCAAAGAAGAAGAAGTATTATGTTCTTGAAATGTATCCTTACCCCAGCGGCTCAGGCCTGCACATGGGCCACGCCAGGAATTACTGCATCGGCGACGTTTTTGCTCGGTATAAAAGAATGCAGGGCTTTAATGTTCTTTATCCAATGGGTTATGACAGCTTTGGGTTGCCAGCTGAAAACGCTGCTATCAAAGCAAAGTCCCACCCGAAGATTTTCACTGAGAAAGCAATTGTGCAGTTTGAGAAGCAACAGAGAGCTTTAGGCCTTAGTTATGACTGGAACCGCAGGATAATGAGCCATTCCCCTGACTATTACAAGTGGGACCAGTGGATTTTCCTGCAGATGTACAAGAAAGGCCTTGTTTACAAGAAGAAGTCTATAGTTAATTGGTGCCCTGAGTGCAACACAGTATTGGCAAACGAGCAGGTTCATAACGGAAAGTGTTGGCGCCACACAGAAACAACTGTTGAGGTCAAGGATTTGGAGCAGTGGTTCATAAGGATAACTGACTACGCTGAAGAATTGCTGAAGGATATTGACAAGCTGAAAGGCTGGGCTGAAGATGTCAAAATAATGCAAAGAAACTGGATTGGGAAAAGCAAAGGAGCTCTTATTGATTTCACGATTGAGGGGACTGACAAAAAAATCACTGTTTTCACGACGAGGCCTGACACTTTTTTTGGTATAACCTTTTTGGTTTATGCGCCTGAGCATCCTGAAGTAAGGGAGCTTGTCAAGGGAACAGAGTATGAAAAACGAGTTGAAGAATTCGTAAAGAAAGTTGTTCAGGAAGACCGATTCAAAAGAACATCAGATGAGTATGAGAAAGAGGGAATGTTTATTGGCAGGTATGCTATAAACCCAATAACAAAAGAGAAAATACCTATTTACATCGCAAACTTTGTCCTTTATGAGTACGGCACTGGCGCTATTATTGCGGTTCCGGCTCATGATGAGCGCGACTTCCAGTTCGCAAAAAAATACAATATTCCGATAAAAGTTGTTATTAATCCTCCTGAATACGAGCTTGATCCTGAGAAAATGTCCAGGTCTTACATGGGCGACGGCGTGATGGTCAACTCAGGAGAATTTAATGGTATGAATAACCGCGACGCCATTCCTGAAATCATAAAGTTCCTTGAGAAGAACAAGTGCGGCAGAGCAACAACGCAGTACAAGCTGAGGGACTGGCTTATTTCTCGGCAAAGGTTCTGGGGCTGCCCGATACCAATAATTTACTGCGAAAAATGCGGCATTGTTCCTGTCCCGGAAAAAGACCTGCCAGTAAAACTGCCTGAGGATTTCAAGTTTACCCAGACAAAAGGAAACCCTCTAGAAAGCTGCAAAGAGTTTGTTAACGCAAAATGCCCTAAATGCAGCGGAAAAGCAAGAAGAGAGACTGATACAATGGACACTTTTATTGATTCATCCTGGTATTTCCTGCGATATTGCGACCCAAAAAACATGGAAAAACCGTTTGACCCTGAAAAAGCTGATTACTGGATGCCTATTGACATGTACATCGGTGGAAAAGAGCATGCGACAATGCACCTCATTTATTTCAGGTTTTTCACAAAATTTCTAAGAGATATAGGAATGCTAAAGATTGATGAGCCAGCACTCAACCTGTACAATCAGGGCATGCTTCACAAGGGCGGCTTCGTAATGTCTAAAAGCAGGGGCAATGTTGTGACTCAGGAGGAGATTTCAGAAAAGTACGGTATTGACACAGCACGCTTTTTCTTGATGTTCGTTGCAGGGCCTGACAAGGACATGGAATGGGATGACAAGGCTGTTGAGGGCTCATTTAAGTTTTTGAAAAGGTTTTACAGGCTGATCACAGAGAAAGAGATTGTTAATGAAAAGTTCAGGAATCAGGAAAGCAAAATGCATAAAACAATAAAAGAGGTCACAAAGAACATTGAGGAGATTAAGTATAACATTGCCTTGATTAAGATAATGGACTTCACAAATTACTTGAGCAATCAAGAAAAAGTCAGCAGGGAAGCTGCTGAAAACCTTGTTTTGATGCTTGCGCCTTTCACTCCGCATCTTTGCGAGGAATTATGGGAGAAGCTTGGCAAAAAGCCTTTTGTTTCCCTAGCAAAATGGCCGGCTTACGACGAGAAAAAGATTGATAAAAAGCTGGAAGAGCAGGAAGCTGCGCAGAATAAGTTAAGAGAGGACGTCCGTCACATAATAGGCTTGATAAAGAAAAATCCTTCAAAGATTTATATTTATGTGATTCCTAACGAGCTTTCAACATTTGAAAGCGTCGCTGACAAGATAAAGGATGAGTTCTCATGCGAAGTCTTTGTTGAGGCTTCCAACAAGGTAAGCTATGATCCTCAGGGCAAGGCAAAGAAGGCAAAGCCGGGAAAACCAGCAATATTTGTTGAGTGAGAATTGCCCTGCTTACTCACTCTTCTTCACAGTTTCTTTTAGTAGAAACTCAGAGAGCTTAAGGAGCAGGGCAGAGTAATTAAAGAAGTGTTTTCTATAAAAATATTTTTCTTTTAAACAAGAAAGAATTTAAAATTTCTTGAACTTCGCTGCTGTGTCGATAAGGTCAACGTGTCCTAGGAAAAGGCCTCTGCAGCAGTACCTTTTCAAGCCGAGCTCGTCCATGACTTTCTTCCTGTCCTCGCCTTTCTCAACCCTTTCCTTGTATTCCTCCCACAAATGGCCTACTGGCTTTCCGCATGAAAAGCATCGTACTGGTATAATCATGTTTAATCACCTGTATGATTTTTGGCGTTTCTTTCTCGCCTTTGAGTCGTTCGGCTTGCAGGGCTCTTTTCTTCTTACGTCAGCAACCAACATCTGCCTGTCATACCTTTCAAGCTCTTCCTTTAGCTTGGCGTTTTTAGTCCATTCCACCAACGCCCTGCCTATCGCCAGCCTAACAGCTGCTGCTTGGCTTGAAATTCCACCGCCATAAACGTTCACATCAATGTTTATTTTATTTGAGACATCTCCCGCAATTAACAACGGCTCGCGGATTTTTTGCCGCAAGAAGCTCGGCTCAAAAATATCAAGTTTTACTTTGTTTATCCTAATGTTTCCTGTACCTTCCCTAACCGTGGCTCTTGCAACTGCTCTTTTCCTTTTTCCTGACGTGTGTACTATTTTCATAATTTTGCACCTAATTGCTTGCTTATTTGCTCAATAGTGATAAGCTTGGGTATCATTAGTTTTGAGGCTTCTGCGCCTTTTATTGAAGTTGTCTCTTTGTCTTTTAACTCTTCTGGCACTCCCTTGTAGCACATAATCCTTTTCATGGCTTCTCTTCCGCGCTCTTTCTTGTATGGAAGCATACCTCTTATCATCCTCTTCATTATTCTTTCAGGGCTTTTCGGATAAAACGGTCCTTTTGTTGGTGTTCCTCTTTCACGCTTTTGCTTGAAGTCAGCAATAGTTCTTTTTGCTCTGCCGCTGATAACTGCTTTTTCACAGTTGATTATTTCTATTTTTTCGCCTAGCAAAGCCTTTTTTGCAGCAAACGTTGCAATCCTTCCTGCTATAAGGTTTGTTGCGTCGATGATCATCCTATAATCCTCACCTTGGACCCTTTTGGGTTTTTTTGAATAAGCTCTTTTAATGAAAGAAGCGTTGATCCTGAAGACCTAATTTTTTCTGCTGCCTGCTCTGAAGCGTCAAAAGCTGCTATCACAAGCTTTTTGTTGAGGTCTCCTGATCCAAGCACTTTTCCTGGAACAACAACTGTTTCGCCCTCTTTTGAGTAAAGGTTTATTCTAAACAAGTTGACAACCCTTCTCCTGCGCGTAGATTTCTCTAAGTCGGTTGCGATGCGCTTCCAGATTTTTACTTTGTTGTCTATGGAAGCCTTCTTGAGTTCTCCAATCAGTTTTTGAAGTTGCTCGTTTTTCATCTTATTATAATGCGGGGGACGCGATTTGAACGCGCGCACCCACTAAGGGACAAGGCCCTCAACCCTACGCTCCCAATAAGGGAATTGCGCATTTGGCCACGCAGAGTTCGGCGTTCCGAACGCAGAACGCTGCTATTGACCAGGCTCTGCCACCCCCGCAATCAGCAGGAGTTATTTCTTAGCCTTCAGCTGTTTTACCAGCTCATCTAATTTTTTATTTATAGTTTTTGTTGCAGTTAGGACCATTTCTCTGGGGGTTAATTGACCCCACGACTCAACGTTGAATATGAAAGTGTTCTCATCATATGTTACTTTAATTATATCGTCATTCACTCCGTCAACAGCCTCAACAAGGTCGTTGCTTAATATCAGATTCTTGTCAATCTTACCTGTCTTAGTGAAGATGCCTGTAGGATATTTATCTTTGTACTCGTCAATGTTTTTTGCCTTTTCGTTTATTGTAATGTTTGGTTTCAGCTTAAAAAAAACATGACCTGGAGACCACTTGGCATGCTCTTTCCCTATGCCGAGCTGGGCTGTTGCAGTCAATTGAATCTCCTGGTTTTTCAGCAGTTTTACTATTGGAGTAGCAGGATGAACAGGCTTGACTTTCGGGTCTTTTGACTTGATGTCTTTGGCATAAACAGTGCATGGCCCCTTTGCTTTGAGGGTCATTTTCAGCTGGCATTGCGCGCAGCCTTTTCCCTTGCATTTGCATTCATTTGGAAGGTTGTATGATTTAAGGTCAGTTTTGAGCACTAAGAGTCCAAGTCTTAAAGCGATCATTTCATCATACAGGATGGAGCTGTTGTCCTTGAATTCCACTGTTTCAATTGCCATTGTTGGAACTTCGTTAATTATTGTTGTCCTGAGAAGATTGACGAAAGAGTTTTCAATGTTTTTTATCATGAATGAAAGAAAACCTTCATTCACGTTTTTTTCTAATGCGCGAATCTCCATTTTTTAAACCCTCCTCCCTCTTCGCCCTCCTTTTTTCCTACAGCCGTCGTGTGGAAGAGGAGTAACATCTTCAATAATTCCTATTCTTAATCCCATTCTTGACAGTGCGCGGACTGCTGCCTGTGCTCCAGGCCCTGGATTGTTTGGGCCGTTATGGCCTCCCGGCGCTTTTATCCTGACATGAATTGAGTTTATTCCTTTTTCCATGGCAATCTCTGCTGCTTTCTTCGCAGCCATCATGGCAGCTGTTGGAGAACCTTCCATTCTGTCTGATTTCACAACCTGCCCGCCTGATGTTCTTGCAATTGTCTCTGTGTTGGTAATGTCTGTTATGTGAATTATTGTATTGTTGTATGATGAGTATATGTGGGCCACACCCCACCTTTGCGGAGCTTTCTGTGAGTTTGCCTTATTACTATTTTGAGGTTGTTTTTTAGATGGCTTCGTAGTTTCTTGTGTTGGTTTTTCCTTGCTCATTTTTCTTCTTTCTTAACGGTTTTTACTTCTTTTTTCTTCGGCTTTTCTTTCTTTGGCTTCACAACAACCCTTTCTGGGTGATCATCAGCTGCTAGAGGAGATTTAGAAACAAATTTGATTAAGTCTTCCTCATCTGTCCTAACAAGGTATGATGGAACAGCAATGTTTTTCTCTCCAATAGTTATGTGCCTGTGAACAATGAATTGGCGCGCCTGTTTCATTGACCTTGCAAGGCCTTTCTTATAAACTACTGTTTGCAACCTTCTTCCGAGAAGATCCCTAACACTAAGGCCGAGAACATCATCAAGAGTCGCATTTTTTTTCAGCAGGCCAAGGTTGTGCAATCGATCAAACAATTGGCTTTTTTCTAAATCAGCTTGCTTTCCTGTTAAGGGAATAAGTTTTTTCGCTTGTCTTTTGAAATTTCTCAGAAGAGTGTTTGTCTTCCATATTTCTTTTTTGTTTTTAAGGCCGAAATCCCTTATAAGCTCCTTTTCCTCTTCAATTCTAACCTTTTCCCAAGGATGGCTAGGCTTTGAATACTTTTTTTTCGGCTTTTTTGGGTCTCCCATATGATTACACCTTTACACTTTGCCCGACTTTACTTTTTTCTTCTGCACTCCAAGTCCTTTTCCTTTATTTTTTCTAAAGTTTGATTTTGTTCTTTGGCCGCGGACAGGCAGACCGTAAGCGTGCCTAAATCCCTTGTAAGACTTAATCATTTTCATCCTTTTGATGTCGTTGTCCCTTATGAATTTGATGTCTGTGGTTAGTATGTGAAGGTCTTCGCCAGTCTCATAATCTCTTCTTCTGTTCAGCATCCATGAGGGAGCTCCGAATTTCTTCGGGTTTTTAAGAATCTCGTCTATTTTCTTAATTTCAGGATCCAACAATGTGCCTGTTTTCTTTTGCTTGTCAACTCCTGCCAGCGCGCAAACAGCATTGGCTAGCATGAAGCTGACCCCCTTAATTTTGCGCATGGCGTGCACTATTGGCTTATTGCCGTCTAAGTCAGTGTTCACAATCCTTACAATGTGTTTGAATCCTGGTTTTTTTTCTTCCATCATGAATAGAGCAGCTTAGAACGTCTTTTAAAACCCTATAGACGCTCATTCGAACTCGGGCTCTTGAGCCGAGAGAAAGAGAAGTAATATTTAAAGCTTTTGATTGCGAAAGCTGAAAAAACAAGGTTTTATAATGTTTTAAGGCTGAAACCTGTCGGGTCTGGCGTGAATACTTCTGCTTTTAGTTTTGGAGGAAGGTACCAAACCAGTAGGTAAAACATTGCTGAATGGCCTATGAAAGGCCCTGATTCTGGCTTTTTAATATTGTATTTTTCTGCTAATAAGTACAACATGTCAAACCAAAATGGCAATAACTGGTCATCTATCGCACCATAAACATCTTTTGCTTCTTTGAACAAGTTGGACATTTGATAGCATACTTTTAAATCGCTTAGTTGTGACTTTGTCAGCCTTTTTGAGGCGGAATTAAAGATTTGCTTGATTTTGCCTTTAATAAGGTCATGTCTTCTTTTGAGTTCAAGATTTTTCTCATGAAACTCAAAAGCATGGATGATGTTGTTGTAAATGCTGAGGTTATCCCCTCTTATTTTTGCGTTTTCAATTGGAAATCTTAAAAGTTGGTAGGCTTTCTTCACTTCTGCATTGTCTTTATGGTTGTTCATATAATCAAGAATGTTATCAATTATGGGATAACACTC
>RFII01000017.1 GCA_003695265.1 Candidatus Woesearchaeota archaeon
ATATAAATATATTTTAAGTATGAAATCATCTTACTATTAAATGAAGCAAAAAATTGCCATATCTCTTGATGAATCACTCCTTAAGCTTGTTGACAGCAAGGTGGATGGCTCAATTATCCGCTCAAGATCACAGGCAATAGAATACTATCTTAACAAAGGAATAAAGGAAGCGTCAGTCACCACAGCAATAATCCTTCTGAAAGCAGCATACCATCCAAAAGCGTTGGCAGTTGTTAAGGGAAAAACAGTTCAGAGGCATCAGATTGATTTTCTGAAGAGTAAAGGCATCAAAAAAATATTAATTGTCACACAGCACTCCAAGCTTATGAACAAACTTTTGGAAGAATCTCATGACAAAGATATTCCTGTTGAAATTCTTGAGCGCAAAGCTGACACAAACATGGAAGCACTTAACCTTATTCGCGACAATATTGAGCAAGAAAATTTCCTTGTTCTTGCAGGAGGCATTTTTGTTGAGTTCGACCTCGCAAACATGGTAAAAAAACATTTGCAGCACGATAAACTTGTTACAATGGGATTAATGGTAAGGCAAAACCCCCAGAATTTTGGAAACGTGGAAATGTCAGGCGACTTAATAGTCAAGTTTATCGAAAAGCCGAAAAATCCAGTATCAAATATTGTCAATGCAGGATTCTATATTTTCAAGCCGGAAACCTTTGAGCTATTCACCAAAGGATCATTTGAGCGCGACCTCTTCCCGAAACTGGCTAAAATAAAACAGCTGGTCGGCTTTTTCTCTTATGGAGAAGACATTCACCTTTGAGAAAGCAGTTTTTTTGCAGCTTCAAAAACCTCTTGGACTGTTATCGCCCTTAAGCATTTCCCGCCGCAAACGTCTTCATCAGGGAAAATTTCAAGGTGGGTGTGAATGCAAGGCGGGTGTTTTGCCTTGTAAAATGAAATGTTGCCTTTGCCATAAGGGTGGTACCTTACAGGCGTGTTCGGCCCGAAAAGCCCAATAACCCTGCTTCCCTGCGCTGCTGCTGCGTGCATAGGCCCAGTGTCATTGCTTATGAAAATCTTGCACCTCCCCATTAATTCAACGCCCTGCTTCAAGTTCAGAACGCCGGCAGAATTCATCGCTTTGTTCTTCATCATTCTTATTATCCTTTCATTCAAGTCTTTATCTTTAGGCCCTCCGACAAACACTACTTTAACATTCATTTCATCAATCAGCATATCAGCCACTTTCGCAAAGTTTTCTGCAGGCCACCTCCTCGTCTCAGAAGCACTTTCAGCTGAGGCAGCGCACATCCCAACAACAACATCACCTTTCTTAACCCCATTTTTCTTCAGGAAAAAGTCAACTTTTCTCTTGTCTTCTCGAGAAACATAAATCCTGCCCATTGATTCCGGCTTAAGATCAGCACCGACAGCCCTTGTTAAGTTAAGCATCGTTTCAACTGTATGAACATTATCATCAAACCTTACCCTGTCAGTGTAAAGCCTTGCTCTCAAACCATGAGAAAAACCAACCCTCCTTTTGCCAAGGTAAAAAGACGCCAGCGCTGATATTCTCAAATACGGCTCTGTGTCAATCACCAAATCATACTTCCTGAACATAGGGATTAGGCAAAGCCCTAATTCCACAACCTCATTTATTTTTGGGTTAAGTGTGAACACATCCCTGCTTCTTTTTGTGGCGAGCACATCGATCTTAGCTTTAGGAAACTTTTTTTTTAGCGCAGCAATAACCGGAAGGCACATCACAGACTCGCCTAAAGTCCACAGCCTTATCACAAGTATCCTTTCAAACTTGTTTTTCTTTGATGGAAAACTAAAAAGCCCAAATATTATGCTAAGAAAGCTTCCAATATACAAATCAATTACTCTTAGGATTTTAACATTCATTTTTTGTTCTTCTTATTAAGAGCAACTTCCCTTACAATACCTGTTATGTCCTGCTCAATCTTCTCCAGCTTAATATACACCCTGAACGTCATGTAAAACAAGAAAATAATGCTCATGTAAACCATAAAGTCAATGCCCCTCCCAACACCAAAAAGTTTTGAGAAAAAACCGGTTATTCCAGGAACAAAAGCAACTAATATTATAAGCAGCCATATCACACTCCATATAACAAACTCGTTCTTCGTTATGTCATTATCCTTAAACCTTATAACAACCCTGCTGAACGCGAAAACACCGAAGAGAATTCCAATAATCTGTATAAGGTGCATTTCCATTTTTCCTACCTCATGATCTTTCTTATTATTAATTTGAAAAGTATCCTGAAAGCATTCCAGCTGCTCTGCCCTCTTGACATAGAATAATCCGTGTAAATTGCTTTTATGGGCACTTCTTTCATACGCAGCCTGTTTCTTCCAATCTCCTTTATTATTTCTGACGAAGCTTCCATACGGTTCATTCTTATCCTTATCTTTTCTGCAGCTTTTCTTGAAAAAAACCTAAGACCTGACTGGCTGTCAGTGCTCCAAACCCCAAAAAGCAGCCATGTTATCACATTAAAGCCCCAGTTACCTATCCTTCTTATCAACGGCATACCTTTCGGGTTAAGCAAGCGTGACCCAATAACAACGTCAGCCTCATTTTTCTCAATTATATCCACTCCTTTTTTTATGTCATTAACATCATGCTGGCCGTCCGCATCAAATGTGACAATTATGTCAGCGCCTTCCATAAGAGCTGCTTTTATTCCTGTGCCGAGAGCGCCGCCAAGACCCCTATTTATTATGTGCCTTAAGGTTATAGCCCCTGCTTTGCTTGCAATTTCAAAAGTCCTGTCTTTTGATCCATCATCCACAACAATTATATTATAATAACCCTTTTTTTGCAAGCATTTTATCACTTTTCCTACTGATTTCTCCTCGTTGTACGCAGGGATGACAATAAAAATTTTCTGCTTCATTTAATCACTAAACTAACCCCTATAA
>RFII01000018.1 GCA_003695265.1 Candidatus Woesearchaeota archaeon
ATTTAGAGGAGGACCCTGCTTCCATCTCTTATCCACAGGAAATTAACACATCTTCGTATTCTATCATTAATTACGGTCGCAGCGGCAATCCTTTGGTTGAAATTGTAACTCTGCCGGAGATTAACTCTCCTTCTAAGGCGCGCCAAATTTTAGTTTTTTTAAAACATGTCAGAATTTATTCATACCTCAGTGCGTCCACTGGCTTTAGCCTTGCAGCCCTCAGCGCAGGAAGAATTCCTGATATCATTCCAAGAATAAAAGCGAATAGCAGGGCAAATATTATTATGCCGGGCTCAGCCCTTATTTTTAGTAGTTCAAAGCCGTACAATGATGCTATTCCCTCAACTGAGAATGCTATTGCCAAGCCAAAAATAACACCAATTATTCCGCCAATAAGGCCTATAAGCCCGCTTTCTATGAGAAATATCCTTAATATTCTTGACCTTCTCGCGCCTATAGCCTTCATTATACCTATTTCTTTTGTGCGCTCCAATACGCTCGTGTACATGGAATTCATAATCCCAACAGCACCCACAAGCAGGGAAATAGCAGCGATTCCCGCAAGCACTGCCTGGATAACACCAAGCATTTGGTTTATTCGCTCAAGGATCTTTGCAGGAGTCAAAACCTGGAATTCGGTGTCGTCATGCTCCTTTTCCAACTTTCTTTTAATTTCCTTAATCATCTCGTTGATGTCGATTCCCGGCAGGACAGCCACGATGATTATATTAGCGACGTCCGGTTTGTTGAACATTTCCCTTGCAATGCTTATTGGAATGTAAACCCGTTTGTCAATCTCTGTTCCTGTGTTCTCAAAAATCCCGATGACCTTGAATTTCACACCATTTATTGCAATGCTGTTCTTTGCGTGAATCCTCTTTTTGAAAGTCTCATTTGCTACTTTAAAGCCGAGGATTGCCGAGTACTTGTCACTTGGCTCAAACATTCTTCCTTCAATAACTTTGACGTCAGTGTCAGCAAATGATTTCTTAGAAACAGATGTGTCCTCTGCCATTATGTTAAGGTATTGATTTTCATGGTTGTAAGCGACGTCAGCGTATTCTATTAGGATAGGGTTTATGTAATCAACGCCTTTTATTCCGCGCAGCAGGTCAGCATCGCTTTGCCTTAAGGCAGTGTCAGGGTTTGGCGGGCCGCGAAGGCTTCCAGGCACAACTCTTATTTGGCTTATGCCAAGTTTTTCGAATTGCTCCTGTATCGCGTTTTCCATACCTTGGCCGATGGTCATTAAGGCAACAATGGCAGCTATTCCTATCACTATCCCTATTATTGTCAGGTAGGATCTGAGCTTCCTGTTCAAGATGTTCTTCAAAACATACCTTAGCGAGTCATTCATTTTCAGTAATGCCTGATAGTGTCAGCAGGCTTCAGTTTCATTGCTTGAAGCGAGGGCAAAAGCCCTGATATCACGCCGACAACAAAAGCAAATATTAGCCCAAAAGCCACAAGCCCCGGGTCAAACACTTCAACTTTGAGCATTGAGAAACCGCTTATTGCAGCTCCTTTGCCTATGCCAAAGCTGATGAGCGATCCAACAAGAACACCAAACACGCCGCCCATAAAACCTATTATTCCTGACTCTATCATGAATAAGGCGGCGATGCTCGAGTTTTTTGCGCCTATTGCCTTCATTATTCCTATTTCTTTTGTGCGCTCCAATACGCTCGTGTACATGGAATTCATAATCCCAACAGCGCCCACAAGCAGGGAAATAGCAGCGATTCCTATGAGGACTATCCTCACAATCATGAGAACATCATTGAACTGCGCCAATAATTGTTCTGGAGTCTGAACCTCAAAATTATCGTTACCTCTTGACTTTTCCAATCTGCGCTGCACTTTGCTGGCAACCTGGTTTAAATCAACGCCTTTCTTTGCCACGAGCTCAATCATGGAAACAGCGTCTTTCCTGCCAAAGATTTCCTGCGCTGTCTTTAATGAGATGTAAACTGTGTTGTCATCCTCGGGATTGCCAATCTCATCAAATATGCCTATCACCTTGAAGTCCTTGCCCCCAATCTTTATTTTATTGTTTATCCTAATTGTTTCATCGAAAGCATTGTATGCTGTCCTAAACCCTATTATTGCAGTGTTGTGCTCATTCGCAGTGGGGTAGCGGCCTTTTTCTAATGTTAGGTCTATTCCCTCAAGCCTTTTTTGGAGGTTGTCTAAAGGAGCTCCTACCACGCCGAGGATTTTTTTCTCGCGGTTGAACGTTACTGTGTAATAATTCCAGTAGTAGGGGTTGACGAATTCGAAGTATGGCATTTTTTCAAGGGCTTCAACATCATCGCTTGTCAGGCCTTCGCCTATTGGAGGGCCGCTTGCAGGGCCTGGCGTTTTTGGCATGACGTAAATCCTGTTGGAGCCCATCTTTTCAAACTGCTCTGTGATAGAGTTCTCAAGCCCTTTGCCCACACTAATCAAAGCTATTATTGCAGCAACCCCTATAACAATTCCTATGACTGTAAGGAATGATCTGAGCTGCCGGTTCCTTAGGTTTTCAACGGCAAATTTCAGATAGTCTCGAATCATTTCCTTTTCTTTCTTCTTCTGAGAATCAAGTATGCTACAGCCAGAACGATTATTAGCAGAACAAAGTATTTTGTTTTGCCTGCCTGCTCTTCAAGGCCGTATTTTGCCAACTCATCTTTTGTGTAAAGCCTCAATTTTACAGGTACTTCGTCCTCGAATTCATTGTTGTAAGTGTCCCTGTAGCTTACCAGGAAATTGAGCGTGAGCTCTTTTTTGTCTGTGTCAAGAGCATAAATCTTGAATTCTGCTGTTTCAAAGTCGTCACTCTCAAGATTCCCCAAATATGATATTGTGTTGGATATGATTTTGTAGTCAGGGCTTTCCATCAGCTCAATTGAGACAAAGTTCAGGTCGCTTGCAATGTTTGAGAAGCTCACAACCACTTCGCCGCGCGAGCCTGCCTTGTAAAGGTTTGTGTCCTCCAATGCAAGAATGTATTTTGGCACCTCGTAAACTTTGATTCCGAACGTGGTGGTTAGGTTATAATCATTTCCGGATTCGTCTGAGTATTCAACTATTAAAGGAATTTTATGTATTGTTGAGTCTGATTCTGCACTCGCAACAAGGCTGAACCCTATTTTTGTTGTTTGGCCTGACTTTATTTTTTTAATGATCTTCTTTGTTGTTGAGCCGATCGTGGCAAATGGCGTGTTGTCAAGGTCGAGTTTTACTTGAACGTTCTCAAGATTGGCGTCTGCCAGGTTTTCCAGCTCAACAGTAAGATTTACTTCTCCCCCAGGCCTTACTTCTGATGGTGTTGCTGTGACTTTGTCAACGGCCAGCAGCTTTTCCCTGCTTTCAATGCTTATAGCAGCTTCATCAGAATTTATTGAGGCGCCGCTCTCAAGCACAAGCGCTATCTTAATGTTTTCTTCGCCCTCGACGGCGTTCTCATCAACTTTTACGCGCCATTTTACTATTACGCCGTCATCATCTATCTGCCTTGAGCCTAAAGTTCCTATTTTCTTTTCTATGTTGTCCTTACTATCAATTGAGAACGGGTAGTCAAGGATTATTCTTGCGCTCACATTAGGAAGAGAGCTTGAGCCGTAATTCTCAATCTTCCACCTCACGTCAACGAACTTTCCAGGCTCAACAGGGTCAGGGTCCTGGCTCAGAAAAGTGAATTGAATGTCATTTTTGCCAATAGTCGCCTCGTCTTCTCCTGTGGTAATAGTTAATGCCAGTGACGTGCCTGCCAAAAGCAGAAGACATGCTAAAAGTGTTAAGATTCTTCTCATTTTTTCACACCTCTTTAAGTATTTTCCCATCGTAAAGATGCTCTGTCCTGTCAGCATATTTGGTAAGGTTTGCGTCATGCGTGACCATTATTATTGTTTTTTTCTTGTCTTCATGAAGTTTTCTCAGGAATTCCATCACGATTTTTCCTGTCTTTGAGTCAAGGTTGCCTGTTGGCTCATCCGCTAATATTACTTCAGGGTCGTTTGCTATTGCCCTGGCAATTGCGACACGCTGCTGCTGCCCGCCGCTCAGCTCTGCTGGCTTGTGGTTAATTCTGTTCTCAAGCTCTACCAGCCTTAAAAGCTCTTCAGCCCTCTTAACCCTTTTATTATACGGCACGTTCTGAAACGTCATGGGCAGCATAACGTTCTCGAGCGCGGATAAAGTTGGGATTAGGTTGAATGTCTGGAATATAAAGCCTATTTTCTTGCCCCTTATTTGGGAGAGGTCTGATTCTGACAAGTGCGAGATGTCTTTTCCATCCAAAAGTATTCTTCCTTTTGTGGGTATGTCCAGGCAGCCTATCATGTTTACGGCTGTGCTTTTTCCTGAGCCGCTCGGCCCCATAAGTGCCAGGAATTCGCCTCGCTTTATAGCCAAGTTTAAGCCGCGCAAAGCCTCAACCTGCACATTGCCCATCTGGTATATTTTCCAAACGTTTTCTAACTTGATTATGTTGTTGTTTTTCATTTTTTCATTTTCTTCAGGTGAAAATTAATGTTTCTGAGAGCCTTCTCAATCATAAGCATCTGCTTGTAATAGTTTTTTATTATTCTCATCTTCTCTTTTTCCTCATTGTTAAGATTTATTCCTCGGTTCTCCTTGAGCAGTTGGGGAACGAATTTTTTTGAGGGAAGGATTTCTTTCTCGTAAAACGCCTTGAACTTGTTCTCCATAAGCCTGCAGAAGTCTTTTTCCATGTAATAAAAAACCCTTTTTGTTCCAGGCTTCTTAATCCTCTGCACTGTGTTTGTGCCCTCGAACAGCCTCATCTTATTAGACACTGACGCCAAGCTGTATCCTGTCATTTTCGCAAGTTTTTCCATGGGGATTTCATTTGGCTCAAGGTACAGTATTGCCAAAAGCTTTGAACTTAGCATGTCCATGCCAAAAGCCCGGTACACTCCAACAATAAAGTTGATGAACTTTCTTTCAAATTCTTTCATTTTGGCATTCCGAATATTTTTTATAATTTTTAGTATTTATTAAAAATAGTAAATA
>RFII01000019.1 GCA_003695265.1 Candidatus Woesearchaeota archaeon
AACTGCAATTTTGTTTTTGAAGATTATTATACTTCATTATTAGAATTATTGCAAGCGATAGCATTCTTAAATGGTTATAACATACTAAATCATCTGTGCATAGGATTCTATTTAAGAGATATTCTTAAACGAGAAGATTTGTTTATAATATTTGATGATTTAAGGTACAAGAGAAATTCTTTAACTTATTACGGCACAAAAATGGACTACAATACAGCAAAACAGTCTATTGATAAATGCAAAACATTAATTAAAGAACTTAAGGAGATTATAAAAAATAGAAACAATTAAGCGAAGCGTACACCTGCGCGGGAAACTTTAATCAACTATGCCAATAAATAAGCTGAGCTTCTAAAAACAATTTTTTATTCCAAAACCTCTACTGAGTCTATTCTTCCATCCCCATCCATATCAAATCCTTCAACTATTGAATAAAAGCTTTTTTGTCCTGTGAACCTTTGCAGGACTTGCGGCCAGAACCTTGTGAGCGCTATGACCGCTGCTTTTGTTCCGGAGAACCTTATTCCGGCTATGTACAGTATTTTTGCGTTTGGGTTGTGCGGATGAGTAATCCTGCTGATTATTCCTATGTTGTCGTCAGTGTAAACCTTCATTTTTCCCTGTATTCCCCAAGGCTTCTTGTCAGTGTATTTTGCCGGCAGGTATTCATTAATCTTTGCTCCTATAAGGTTTGTTACTGGGCCGCCTACAACGATAAGGTTTTCCCCTTTTTCTAAATCAACATCAACGTCAACGTTGACAGAAAACTTTTTTCCTATAGTGCAGTACTGACCCAAAAACACAGCCAAGTCAATTCCGTAATGCCCGTCTCGCGCTCTTGCCTTGTGCGGGCCATGGGGATCGGGGCTTCCAACAACAATCTTTGCCTGCAGCTCATTATTCTGAATAAAAGGGCTTAGAAATTCTAAGAGATGCTTGTCCTTCTTCTCCATCAGCCTGTGCAATTCATGCCATTCCTTGCTCATGGAAACGCAAAAGTTCATTGCAACTGGCTTATATTTTTTGGCAGTTGTCCCCCTTATCTCTTTTCTCTCAACGACCTCAAGGATGCCAGCATCGACCAAATGATTGATGTGATAATACACTTTTTGCTCCTGCATTCCCAGCTTTTTTGCTATTTCCATTGAGTACATCGGCTTTTTGTTGAGCATTTCGAGGATTCTTTCTTTTATTGGGTGGCTTATTGCCTTCATGCTCTTCAGAAAAACTGCTGGGCTGTAGTAAAGCCTGTTCTTCTCTTCTTTTAGCAGGTAAGCTTTCATAACTACTACAAATTTTTTTATAATATTTAAAACTTTTTATGTAATATTATAAATATTTTTTATCTTAAAAATGCTTTTTACAACAAGAATAATTGTTTTTTATTGTTTTTTCAGTTAAATAAGCCTAAAATATCCTCTTTTCCAATAATTACCAATTATTATGCCTTATCTTATTTTTTTATTAAAACTTTTTTTTGAATTAACCTTTTAAAGCACAAAAAATCAAGACAAATGTATGAAAGAAGCGCTAATTTTGGCTGCTGGAAGAGGCACGAGGCTCATGCCCTTAACAAGCAACACCCCAAAGCCCCTTATTGAGGTAAACGGCAAGCCTTTCCTGTTTTATGTTATAAAGAACCTTCACAAAGCAGGAATTACAGACCTGAAAATAATTGTCGGCTACAAAAAGGAAAAAATCGCTGAGTTCCTCAAAAGATACAATATTAAGGCCACGCTAATATTCCAGGAAGAGCAGAAAGGCACTGGCCACGCAGTTCTAACATCTCGCAAATACATGGGCAAAGAGTTTTTGGTTGTCAGCGGAGACAACCTTTTTTCTTCTAATGACATAAAAGCCATTGCAAACAACAAATCAGATTACGTTATAGGAGCTTTAAAGCATGAAAACCCAGAGCAGTACGGCGTTCTAATAACAAGAAAAAACAAGCTTATCTCAATAGTTGAGAAGCCAAAAGTTTTTGTCGGCAACCTGATAAATGTCGGCTTGTACAAGTTTCATCATCACATCTTTTCTGTCCTTGAGAATATAAAGGAGTCTGAGCGCGGAGAAATCGAGCTTACCGACGCAATAACGCAAATAGCGCAAACCCACCATTTTGAAGTCTTCCCCTTAAAAGACTATTGGCTTGACCTGGGTAAAAAAGAGGACATTCCCAAGATTGCGGAGTTTCTAAAAAAGGTGGGAGAATGAAAGAATACGAGGAGCTCATGCAGGATTATATTGCTCTTCTAAAAGCTTACATAGATCTTCGTGAAGAATTAGATATCATAAGGAGATGAGAATGTGCGGAATATTTGGTTATGTTGGAGATAGAAACGCCTCTCAAATATTAATGCAAGGATTAAAGGACCTTGAGTACAGGGGCTACGACTCATGGGGAATTGCTATAGCGAACAATGGAACCATTAATGTTATCAAAAGAAAAGGTGAAATAAGCAAGGCAGAGGATCTTTGCCTTGAAGGCAGAATCGGCATTGCGCACACAAGATGGGCGACTCATGGCGTGCCATCAGACATTAACGCTCACCCACATATATCTTATGACGGCGCACTTGCCATAGTTCACAATGGCATAATAACAAATTTTGAGGCTTTGCGGGAAAGGCTGCTCAAAGAAGAGTACAAATTTTCTTCAGACACGGATTCTGAAGTATTGGTTAATTTAATACATTCTAAGATGAATGATGTTGGCTTGTTGGAAGCAACCCAGGCAGCCTTAACGGAAGTTGAAGGCAGCTATGCAATAGCTGTTTTATCAGCAAATCACGATTATGTTGTGCTTGCAAAAAAAGAATCCCCATTTTTAATAGGGGTTGGCAATGATGAAATGTTCTTTGCCTCTGACATAATGCCAATGCTTGATTACACAAAAAAAGTCATTACCCTCCATGACGGCGACACAGCAGTCTTAACACAAAACAGCTTTGAGGTTTTTAATAGCGACTCTAAAGTCACCAGAAGCGCAACATCAGTTCCATGGTCAAAAAAAGAGGCTGAGCTCGGCAACTTCGCGCACTACATGCAAAAAGAAATTCATGAACAGGAGCGAACAATTCAGGAAGCGCTACGCCAGCCGGCAGAAACATTAGAAGCCATTTGCAGCTCACTAAAAAACGCCGAGAGGATTTTTATCACAGCAGAGGGCACTTCTTTAAACGCGGGAATGGTCTTTGACCTGCTGCTAAGCGAGAAAGGCTACATGACTAAGTGCCTTCGCGCTTCTGAGCTCAGGCACCACAAAAACCAGATAACACAAGACTCAGTTGTGGTTGCTGTATCCCAATCAGGGGAAACAGCAGACTTAATAAGCGCGCTTAAGGACATTAAAGAAAAAAACCCAAAAGTAGTTTCTATACTGAACAGGGTGGGCTCTCATGTTGAGCAATTGAGCGATCATGTTATTTACATAAAGGCAGGGCCGGAAATTGGTGTTGCCTCAACAAAGGCTTACACAGGGCAGATTGCTGTTATGTACTTACTGGCAGGAAACCTTAACGGCTCTCTTGATGAGACAAGGAGCCTACTTTTATCTACTGCAGAGAAAGTCCATAACATCTTGGCTGAGAGCGAGTCAGAAATCTCAAGAATTGTTGAAGAGCTTAAAGGGCAGCGGGACTTTTATTTCATCGGCAAGGGAATTAACCACGCGACAGCGTTAGAAGCCGCGCTGAAATTAAAGGAGATCTCTTATATTCACGCAGAAGGCTTTGCCGGCGGCGAATTAAAGCACGGGCCTTTAGCACTAATAGAAAAAGGAGTTCCTGTTGTTGTCATAGCTCCGAAAGACAGCACTTACCAAGACATTATCAGCAATGCGCACGAGGCAAAAACCAGGGGCGCAGCAATAATAGGAGTATCATCAGAAACACATACCCTATTTGATTATTTTGTAAAAATACCTGAAAACCATAGCACGATTTACCCAATCACTTCTGTCGTGCCATTACAGTACCTTGCCTACAAGATGGCTGTTGCCTTAGGCAAAAACCCTGACAAGCCTAGAAACCTGGCGAAGAGCGTAACAGTAAAATAATTATATTATTCTTACTCAGCACTTGTTATGAGAAGGGAACTATCATCCTTGGATATGAAATTCTTGCTGGAAGAATTTAAGGCTTTAACTAATGGAAGAATAGACCAAATTTACCAAGACAAAGAGCTGTTCTTGTTCAGGTTTCACGTGACTGGAAAAGGCCGCTTAATGCTGAAAGTAATCCTTCCTTCATTGATTTTCCTTTCAAAGCATAAAAAAGACTTTCCTACTACTCCGCCGCACTTCTGCACTGTTTTAAGAAAGCATTTGGGAAGCGCAAGATTACGGAAAATCGAGCAGATCTCTTCAGAAAGAATCTTAGTATTTCATTTTGAGGCTAAAGAAAAAAAACTGCTTCTTTACTTTGAGCTTTTCAGCAAGGGAAACATAATACTTTGCGATGACAAAAACATAATAATCAACGCTTATGAAAAAAGAGACTGGGCAACAAGGTCAATAAGGCCGAAGAAAGAATACAAGCTTCCGCCAACGCAGATTAACATATTCTCATTAAAAGAATCACAGCTTAAAGAGCTTCTTGAAAACACGAAGAAAGACAGCTTGGTCAAGTTCTTGGCAAGCGAAGTCGGGCTTGGAGGTCTTTACTCAGAGGAAATCTGCCTGCGTTTAAACTTAGACAAAACGCTCAAGCCTTCAAAAGCAGACGCTTCAAAACTGTTCAAGGAAATTAATAGTTTGATTAACACAAAGCCAAAGCCGGCAGTTATTGAAGGAAAAGACGTTGTTCCCTTTAGCTTAAATTATTATAAAAATGAGAAAGTAAAAGAATTCAAAACCTTCAGTGAGGCTTTAGACGAAGTGTTTTCAAAAGACAAGATAGCTTTGAAACTTGAGAAAATAAGCTCAGCCCATGATCAGAAGCTTGAACAGGCGCAAAGGATTCTTGAATCGCAGCTCGCCACGATTAAGAATTTGCAGAAAAAAATAGATGAGAACACAGCAAAAGGGGAATTCATTTACGAGCATTACACTGAAATAAAAAGCATTCTTGATGAGATTAAAAAAGCAAGGGAAAAATACTCCTGGAAGGAATTAAAGGAAAAGTTAAAAAACCATAAAGTCATAAAAAGAATAATTGAAAAGGATAATTCAGTCGTGATTGATATAAAATAAAAGAGGTGATAGAAACAAAGTTTCTAGTACCTTCAAAAATTAAAAAATTTTTGATAGGTGATAATATGAGAATAGAAATCAATATTGACAAAAAATCTGTTTATTTTTTGATGTTTGTTATTGTTTTTGGCATTGTGATTGCAGTAACACCTAACCCCGGGCATAATTCTGATCAGATTGATTTCGGCAGGGTTGTGTTCAATACTGAGGCGAATTGGAATGGTCAGAATCCTCAGATTACTAATGACGGCGGGACTTATGACGCGCTTATGATTGTTGGGAAAGGATCTCAGCCTGATAGGTCTGTTAAGCTTTGGGATGACTTAACAGTGGCAGATGATTTAAAGGTTAACGGAGACGTGCACATAGTTGGAAACCTCCAAGTTGACGGCTCTGGCACTGGGGTAAAAGTTTTAACAGGAACGATAACTGTTGGTGCTAATTCTGTTTCTCCTGTTATTGATATTTCTTCAGCAGGATTCACACAAAAGCCAATGATCATGGCTTATTTTGACGGCATAGCTTCCTGCGGTTATGATGATGGTTGGACCAGCTGTGGCTTCGGAATTGATAATTTTGGGCCGAGTTATACAGTAACATATGGTTATACTTTAAGAGCAATAACCAATACAGGTTTTAAGATTTATAATCAAGAAGGTTACAGTAAAACATTTTACTGGATTGCTATAGGAAAATAAATCATGAATTTTAGTCTGGCAATATAAGAAAATAAGGCGGACAGCTTTCCTGGTTTCCCGTTCGAAGAACAGTACACCCAGGAACGGAAGCCTGCTTGACTTTGGTGTTCGAAATGAGTACCAGTAGGACCAGGCCCCTATGGCCGTCCAAGAGGAAGGTTTTTGCTTTTTATTTATAAATTTTGCGGGAATTTCACAACACCATTTCTTGCTTTCACCAACCAAACAGGGTTAAGTTAAGTTTGTTGTGTTGGAAATTTGCTGTGTTAAAATAATTACAATGCTTAGCCCAACCAACACCCCACCTCAACACCAAGAATTATCACAATTAAGTTGATTGTGCCTAAAACAGCAACTTTTTTATATAATTCCTACTTTCTTAGTATAATTTAAGGGGGGCCTATGAGCAAATTATACGATAAAAGAAAGTATGCTATAAATTTTTTTGTTGCATCCTGCTTGTTTATGCTTGCAGTTCTGTTCTTTGCCAAAGCCAGTTTTGCGAATAAAGATAATATTAAAACCTCGCAGAAGAGCTTTTCTATTTCAGGATTAATATGTGGAGATCATGTGTGGGATGACTGCGAATTGTGCGGCCAGGACGCTTACAACCTTACGGGATACCCTGAAATGGATCACAACTGCCTGATTGATTCGCACGACCTTGATTTATTCTCTAATTTTTTTACTCCAGGTTACTCATGTGGGGATCTTGAATATAATCCGGCTGTTGATTTAAATGGTGATTGCGTAATAAACTTTGTTGATTCCCTCTTGTTTGTTTTGGCATATAATGATAAAGTGGGCCAAGCAGTTCCTTCCTGCAATACATGCGCTGTGACAGAAATGTGTAAGGGTTCATTGTCTTTACTTCCTTACATAAACGGCAGCAACGTTGATATTGTGGTAATGGCTGACAACGTTAGCCAGCTTACTTCCTTGCATTTCGGACTTAATTCAACCCCTTCCCTTGAATTTTTAGATTTTACTACTAATGGTTCTGTACAAAACTTGTCAGAAGGGAGCATAGCTGTTGCGTTTCAAGGCAATGACGGGCCTTTCGAAGTTGGAGTGGCCCACTACGCTCTTAATGGCACTTCAGGAAAGGTAAATATTATAGAAAATCAGGCAATAGGCACTTTGCAATGGTATAACTCAAGCCCAAATTATAGGTTTAACTTCTCTGAAACATACAATGCAGGAATAAACGAGCAGGCAGACCCTATAAAAATTTGGTGTGGTGGGGGGAGCAATGTGGACTTCCAAATAATCAGTGCAGTTCCAGTGCAAGCAGTAGCAGCTTCTCTTGTAGAAGGAAAATACACTATTGTAAGGTTTCATGTTAAAATGATGAATAGGAGTGGAGATAAACCTGATTATATGAGGAGGGACAATGTAAGGCTTAAATCCGAGATTGTGGCTGGCGGCAAGCTGCTTGCCTCTGACGCAAAAAACATGACGTTATTGAATTATGGTGGTCAAACATATGTTCTTGACAAGGCAGACGCAGACATGCTCATGCAGTATAAAAACACACCAACATTTTTTGTTAAGCTTAACCAATTTATTTATTATAAAGGCGTTGATGCATACAATATTTTTACAGAGAACAATGTTAAAATAAGAAACGCAACCCTTTATTCTATGATTGATTCTAATTTCAGATTTGCTGAAACAAATGAGTCTAATAATGAAAAGAACATTCCAATACTCACCAAAAAAAGCAAAAATTATACTGTCATGTACCAATTCGCAGATTACGGCTCAGGGCCTGTTCCAAGATCTTTTATAAACTTAGCTGAGAGACAACATGATTATCTAAAAACAATTTATCCTTTGCCTGAATCAAACAGCCCAGTGATTAACCTTGACAGAAAGAAGTTAAAATGGTATCTCCCCATTAATTGGCAGCTTGCATGGTTTTCCCACACATGCAAATCAAGCAAATGCATAATAATACTGCCTGAAGGCATAATCTCAAATCCTTATACTTGGTATCATTTTTTAAGTTCAAGAGCCGCGTACATAATCAATAACAGTGATTACAAAACTTCTGCTCATGAAATAGGTCACACCCATAATTTAGGAGAGAGGGTGTGTTCAGAGTATTACGGCACAGAATGTGACAGCCAAGGTCATTACAATGGAAGCGTTCAGGAAGGATGGGATATAAAAGGCGTTTCATTCTTTGGTTGGCGCTCAAGAGTAAGTTCTTTTTTTAAAAGCTACAAAAACCTTATGGAACGCGGAGGGGGGGATTGGATTGCAGAGAAAGAATATAACATTTTAATGGATGATATTGTTTATGGGGGAAGAGACCCAGAAGTAATATCTGTTGCAGGCATTGTTTACCAGAATGCTTCGGGAGAATACGCAGATCTTCTGCCTTCCTTTGTTTTCAACGGAACTCCTGATTCTCTTTTGCCTGGAAATTATTCGTTGCTGTGTAAGTCTGCAGTCGGAGACAATTTGTGCAGCTTGAATTTTTCTCTCTCATTTTTCGATGATAACGGCACGAACACCTCGATTTTTTCATTTACAGCCCCTTTCCCAGCAAACACTGTGAGGATAGTAATAATGAAAGGAAGCAACATTCTTGCAGAGCAGGTGGTAAGCCAAAATCCTCCCTCAATAAACATACATTCGCTTACAGACAAAGGAAATGGTAATTTTGAAATAAATTTCAGTGGAAGCGACGCTGACGGAGGAAATCTCACATACGTGCTTTATTATGCTGCTGACAATAATGAGCTTTACCCTCTTGTTTCAACAGGTCTTGAGCATGCGCAGGGAGAAAATGTGAGCTTCAATTTCTCCACAGCAGAGTTGCCGGGCAGCACTGCAGGAAGAATAAGGATTGAAGCTACTGATGGCATTAACACAGCAGAGATATATTCCAATCCTTTTTACGTTGGAAACAAGCCCCCTTATGCCTTTATTTATTATCCTCAGAACAATTCAGTCCATACTCTTGGAAATGCTGTTTTTATAAGTGGAAGCGGCTATGACCTGGAGAACCTTGGCTCCAACCTCTCATTTGAATGGACATCTAACAGGGATGGTTATTTAAGTAATAAAACATTCTTTTACATTTCAAACCTTTCATTAGGAACTCATATTATCACGCTAAACGTGACTGATGCAGAAGGTCTTTCTGCCCACGTGTCCATTACAGTGTATGTTGTTAATGAAACCATGCCTGATCTCACAATAGACAGCATAGCATTCAATCCTGAAAACGCAACAGTTGGAGAGAATGTCACCATAACAGCATTTGTGAAAAGCATAATTGCCGATGCATTTGCTGATGTGCTTTTCTATGAAGGTGGTCCTTCAGGAACACTCATAGCGAATGAAAGCGTTCTTGCAATAGCAGGTGCTGTTGTGCCTGTTTCAATAACGCACATGTTCTCATCTCCAGGAAACTACACTATATTTGTTAGGGCCAACAATTCTAATCCCCAGGAATCAAATGTCTCGAACAATAATTTGTCAGCAGTTTTTGAAGTGAATGGCGACAGCTGCCAGAACATTTCTGATCCTGGCACTTCTTTCCTTAATCAGGATGTGTTTTCAAACGGTACTTGCTTCTTTATCAACTCTGATAATGTAACCCTTAACTGCAACAATCATAAAATTCTTGGGGCAGGCACAACAGGAAGCTTTGGGATAAAATTCAATGGTTACTATAGCAATGTCACAATTAAAAACTGCTACGTAGAAAATTTTGATTATGGCATTTCAGTGAGGGGCGGTGATTATTCAAACAATACAATTCTAAACAACACTGTCATCAACGCCAACCACACTGGAATAGAAGTCACGTCCTCTTCTGACGTTTCTAATATTAAAATATTAAACAATACTGTTTACTTGACAAAAGGATCGGGCATTGGCTTATACAATTCTGGCTTGGTATTTATTGAAGGCAACAATGTTTCAAACGCTAGCTGTAAAGAGGACCCACAAGGAACAGGAACCTGTGGTGGAATAAGCGCGTTCTCCAACCAATTAGGGAGCAACATTTCTGTTGTGAATAATCATGTTTCAAATACACCCAGAGGAATAGTTATTAAGGCAGGTGATTCCCCTGCAATGAGCCACAGGATAATTGGGAATACAATATCCGGAGTGTATGATGAGCCTTCAGTTGGAGGAGACGGCATTGCCATAATAGTGGTTTCCCTGCACGGAAATGATATTATAAACAAGACTGTTATTTCAAATAATACCATAAACAATTCCATGACGGCCATGTGGGTCGGCGGGCACAGCCATTACAACACAATAACCAGCAATCTTATTGAAAACGTTTATTATGGCATACACGCAACTTACTCATCAACAGGAAATTACATAGCTGACAACACCATCTCCAACGCTATTGAAGGTATTGGAATTGCAAACGACGCCTGGAACAACACTGTTTCAAACAATTCCATTCTTGATAATGTTAAGGGTTTGGTCTTTGGGGGTTATAATGTTTACAATAATACCATAACAGGAAACAATTTCACCGGCAACATATACGGCTTTTATAATACTTATGCGACAGCTTCAGGCAACATGATTTACAACAATTATTTTGACAACATTATTAACGCGTTTGAGAATGATTATTCGATCTCAGGATACTGGAAGTTTGATGAGGGCTCAGGCAACACAACAGCAGACGCTGGAATGAACGGGAATAATGGAACGCTTATGAACGGCGCTAATTGGACAATAGGTTATTCTGGAAGCGGTATTTATTTTGATGGTATTGGTGATTATGTAAGAGTTCCTGATTCAGCAAGCCTTAGCAGCCCGTCTGCCAACAGCAAAATAACTGTTGAAGCATGGGTGAAGCCTGATGCAGGGCTTCTGAACGTGTATGCAAGGGTTATTGCCTCGCACTGGACCGCATCAGGCTCAGAGAGTTGTTCTTCTGGAGATGCGGCCAATGCTTGGGTTCTCGAAGCGCATAATGACGGATTTTATCACGCGATTATCGGCAACGGTGCAGGCTCATACGTTGATCTGCCAAGCAACACTCAACTTCAGGAAGGAGTATGGCAGCACGTAGCATTCACTTGGAACGGCACAAACGTGGTTTTATACGTAAACGGCCAGCCTGACGCGTCAATACCCTATTCTGCTGGGATGGTGGACTCAGACTGCCCTGTTCAGATAGGAAAAACAGATCAGTTAACATACACTTGGAAAGGTTTCATAGATGAAGTCAAAATATTTAACAGGGATTTGACCCCTACACAAATTCTTGATGAATACAATAACAATTCAAAGCCGTTCAATTACTGGAACACCACAAAAACGCCTGTAAGCCAAGACACTGGGTGTTCAGATGGAACAATAGAAGCGGCTAACACATTTTATTATCCTTCTGCCACGTATGACGTTAGTCATTGGCCTTATGGCATGGTGGCATGTGACGGACCTGGTGTTGATTGCGGCAATGACAATGGTGTTTGCGGAAATGGCTGGCACCAGTGTAATTGGACAGAGTATGACCCTTACATGTACGAGGCAGGGAACTTGCCTGGCGGTGACGGACGCTGGATTTTGACTGCAAGCATAGACTCTTATACTTCTTCGCCGCCGAGAAATGCCTGTTATGGAACTTATGTAGGTTTAGGGGTTGCAGCGTGCAGATGGGCGTCCTGTGGCGGAAGCTGCAATAATAATTGTGGAAGCGGCGAGCCTTATATAGATAATAATTTTGTGGATTGGACTCATGGTGAGTTTAACTCAAACACTTATGCGCGTGGAAGCATGTGCTGCATTGATGCAGGGTATGCCAACAAAACAAACATTGTTGGAGGACAATATCTTGGTGGCAATTATTGGTCTGATTATGCCGGAGTTGATCTTGATAGCGACTGGTTGGGTGATACTAATCTTCCTCACACTTCAAATGGAAACATACTTTATGGGGGTGACTGGATGCCTCTTATTTCCAACGCCAATAATCCACCAGTCCTTGATCCCTTGGGCAACTACGAAGTTGATGAGAATAAAATGCTAATCATTGACCTTAACGCAAGCGACGCTGACAATGACAACTTAACATATTTCACAAACGCAAGGAGTGTTTTGCCAAGCCCATTTTCATTTAATAATGTGACTGGCTTGTTCAAATGGAAGCCGACTTATCATGACGCTGGAATTTATAATGTGGTTTTTAACGTAACTGACGGCTTGTCGTGGGATGAGGAGAGCACCACTATAACTGTTCATAATGTCGTGATTAGCGGTTCTCCTTTTGTTATGAAAGGGAGCTCTCCTTTAGAAATGAAGAAAAAAAGAATAATGGCAATATGCTCTAACGGGTTTTGTAATCAGGATTAATTAAATTTATTAATGCTTTATTTCCCCTTATAATACAAGAATCCACTGCTTGTTTTCTCTCTTTCAAGCCCCCATTCCCTGTAATGTCCGGCTAAAATTTTACCTACTTTTTTTGTTCTTCTGGCCATCAGGTCTTGTGCCTGGAAGCCTTCGCCTTCCCTCAATCCTTTCAACGCTTTTTTTACGCGCATATGCACGTACTCAGGCGTTATCTCTTCAAGCCTGTAAGCCCTGTCTTCATAGCTTATTCCAAGCCTTTCCCTTCTTTCCCTTGGCTTGAGCATGAAAGCAAGGCTTCTTAGTGAGATTCCAAGCCTTTCAGCTAAAGGGCTCAACTCTATTTCACCGGCGCCGTACTTGTCTTCAACACGGTTCAAGTATGAGCTTATTTCATCTTCAATTGCATCATAACTTGCTCTTTCTGTTACAGGCGGCTTTACTTTTCTTTTTCCTTTAAGCGTCGGGTGGTTTTTTGCTAATCTTTCAACTCTTTCAGCAAGGTCGCTAAGCTTAGCTATTGTTGTTCTTGCTCCTACAGAAGTCACAGCTCTGTAAAGTCTTTGTAACCTTGCACTATAATTACCCAAATCTCTCATATAACCTCTCAACCCTTCAATCTGTGCTTCTGCAGCTTTTTTCTGCTCTTCAGCCCAGTGCATTCTTTCCTCCAGAAGCCTTGTTTCTTCTGATAATCTTTTTGTGATTGATTCTAAGTCTTTTATTGACATTCTTTTTGTCAATTTCACACCCCCTAAAAAATTCTTAAAGCAATTATATTATTTAATTTTTTCTATTGATAAGTAGTAATAATAGTAA
>RFII01000020.1 GCA_003695265.1 Candidatus Woesearchaeota archaeon
AAACAGATTTTTGCCAAAATCTGGTAAAAAGCGTTTAAGTGAGACGTTCACTGCGTGAAGTCTCACGAACCTCAACGGTAAAATCTGTTGAAAGTCCCGGCTGCCGCATCTCTTCTCGAGAAATAACGAAAATATTATATACCAGTTGTCTTTTATGTATACTAAAATATAGATTAAGATGAACCAGGAAAAGATATTCAGCTTGCTTTTAGAGGAAGATGATGTTACCTGGCAGACTATTATATATGATTTAGTCAAGACAGAGCAGATGGACCCATGGGACATAGATGTTTCTTTGCTGTCCCAAAAATTTCTTGCCATGGTGAAAAAGCTTAAGTCAATGGACTTCAGGGTTTCTGGAAAAATAATCCTTGCAGCAGCAATACTGCTGAAAATAAAATCAAAGCGCCTGATGGAGTATGATATCACAAACTTAGATGCGCTGATAAACTCAACTGACGAGCTTTCCGAGGAGGAATTCTTTGAGGAATTGGAAGAACACCTTGAGCCTCTTGACGACAAAATAAGGAAGAACGAACCTACTATTGTTCCAAGAACACCTCAGCCGAGAAAGAGAAAAGTATCTGTGTTTGACCTTGTTGAGGCATTGGAGAAAGCATTAGAAGTTAAGAATAGGCGCAACCGGATAAGATCAAATCATCCTGAGGTAAAACCACCAGAGAAAGTGGTTGATATGGGCTTGATAATAAAAGAAATGTATGGAAAAATTGTGAAATTTTTTAAGAAGAACAAGAAGGACAAGCTTACTTTCACTATGCTTCTTCCTTCATACTCAAAAGAGGACCAAGTATTGACACTTATTCCTCTGCTTCACTTGGACAACCAAAGAAAAATAGATCTTTTCCAGCAGCAGCACTTCGGCGAGATTGAGGTTGAGCTACTGAACACTCATAAAAAGGCTGCAAAGACTTAAAGTTTTTAAATAGAGCATTGTTTCTTGGATTTAATGCACGTAGCAAAGACAAGCTTTAACGGCAACCCAAACATAGGGCTTTACGCATTTGCCACAGATGATTATTGCATTGTTGGCAGAGAAGTCCAAAAGAAATCAATCAGATTAATAGAGAAAGTTCTCAAGGTTAAGGTTTATCAAATGAACCTGTGTGGCACCTCTCTAATAGGTGTTTTTGCAGTCGCAAACAAGAAATGCCTTCTCGTCCCGGACATAATACTTGAGTCAGAGAAAGAGCAGCTGGAAAAACTGAAAATACCATTTAAAATAATAAAGACAAAGCTAACTGCTCTGGGCAACAACATCATTGCAAATGACAAGGTTGCAATAGTAAATCCTAATTTTTCTGCTGAGGAAAAAAGTGAGATTGGCAAAGCATTAGGCGTAACAGTGAAAACTGGGAGAATAGCAGGACTTGAAATTGTTGGAAGCTTAGCAGTCCACACAGAGAAAGGGTGCTTGCTCCACAGGGACGCAGAGGAGTTTGAGCTTAACTTTATAAAGGACAATCTAAAAGTTGATTGCGAGACAGGCACAGTAAACATGGGAAACCCTTACGTGAAGTCAGGAATAATAACAAACAACAACGGCTTTTTGATAGGAGACCAGAGCGGAGGTCCTGAAATAGCATTGGTTGATGAGGCGCTCGGCTTTTTATGATTTTGTAAAAAGGTTTAAATACACAGCACTTATTCTGATAATAAAAATGGTAGGCAAAGAGCATGAGAAAGAGCTTCAGGAAAAATTCGCACAGTTCCAAATGGTCGAGCAACAGCTAAAGCAAACACAGGAGCAGCTTCAGGCATTAGACAACAATATTTTAGAGATTAAGGCGCTTCAGGACAGCCTGGATGAAATCCCAAATATAAAGCCTGGAACAGAAATACTTGTTCCAATAAGCAACGGCATATTTATTAAGGCAGAGCTTAAAGAAAACAAGTCGTTAAAGTTGAATGTTGGTTCAGGCACAGTCGTAGAAAAGTCAGTTGATGATGCAAAAAAGCTTATTGAAAAGCAGTTCAATGACGCAAATAAAGTCAGAGAAGGCTTATTGGAGAATATGCAGCATCTGGCAGCGCAGGCAAAAGCCTTGGAAGAGGATTTATCGAAGCTTGTAGATTAAAATGTTCAAGTTCTTAAAAGAAAAAATAAAGTCAGCAGTTGCCTCTTTTTCAAAAAAGGCAGAAGAAGCAGAGGAGCTCAGGAAAGAAGATATTGAAGAGGCAGAGACAGAAGTTAAGGAAGAAAAGCCAGAGCAGATAAAAGAGGAAAAGAAGCCGAAAAAGGAAGAAAAGGCAAAAGAAAAAACAAAAAAAGAAGAAGCCCCACAGGGAAAGAAAGAAAAAGCTGAGGAAAAGCCAAAAGGAGGATCTATAGAAGAACCCAAGGCAGAAGAAAAAAATAGTGAAGAAGCGCCGCAGGCCGAAAAAGAAGAGATGAAAACTGAAGCATCAAAAAAAGAATCTCATGAGAGAGAAGCCGCTCCTGCAAAAGAAGAAATAAATGAAAAGTTTGAAAAAAAAGAAGAAAAAGCAGAAAAGAAAAAAGAGGACTCTGAAAAAGAAAAGCAAAAAAAGTTTTTAGGGATATTCAAAAGGAAAGAGCGTAAAGAAAAGAAAGAAGATCTTAAGGAGGAAAAAGAGGAGAAACTTGCTGAAAAAGTTGAGAAGTCTGAAGATAATAAAGAAAAGGCGGAGAAAGAAAAAAAGGGCTTTCTTAAGAAACTAAGGATTATCAAGAAGTCCCTGTCAGAAGAAAAGTTTGAAAAGCTGTTCTGGGACTTTGAGCTTGCGCTTCTCGAAAATAATGTTGCTGTTGAGGCTATTGAGAAAATAAAATCTGACTTGAAAGCAGAGCTTGTTGACTCTGACTCAATAAAAGGAAACATTGAGGACATTATTCTTGAAACCTTAAGAAAATCCATAAGCGAGCTCTTCGCAACAGAAAAAATCAGCCTTTTGGACTTCATAAGAAAGAAAAAGCCTTTTGTCATTCTTTTTGTCGGCGTTAATGGCAGCGGAAAAACAACAACTCTTGCAAAAATAACAAAGTTTTTGCAGGACAACAACTTCAGCTGCGTTATTGCAGCCTGCGACACTTTCAGGGCTGCTGCAATCCAGCAGCTGGAGGAGCATGCCTCCAAGTTAGGCGTTAAGGTAATAAAGCATGATTATGGCAGCGATGCAGCAGCAGTTGCCTTTGACGCTATAAAGCACGCTGAGTCTAGAAACAAGGATGTTGTGCTGATTGACAGCGCTGGGAGAAGCCACTCAAACTCAAACCTTATGGAAGAGCTGAAAAAGCTCGTGAGGGTTGCGAAGCCCGACTTAACAATCTTTGTTGGCGACTCACTAACAGGAAACGACATGATCGAGCAGGCAAAATCCTTTAATGAGGAAATAGGCTTTGACGCAATCGTTCTCTCAAAAGCAGACATTGATGAGAAAGGCGGAGCAGCAATTTCTATTTCTTACGTGACAAAAAAGCCGATATTATACCTTGGTGTAGGCCAAGGCTATGAAGACCTAAAAGAGTTTGACAAGGCAGTTGTTATGGAATCACTCGGATTAACATAAAAAGATTATTCACTACTATAAAGTCATTAAAAACTAAAAATTTATATACTTCTTATATAATTTATCTCTTTATGAAAGTTTATGGCGTTATTGCTGATCCTCACGGCGCAACAGGAGTTGTGAAAACGTTCTTGCCTTTCCTGAAAAAGCAAGGCGTGGATGCAATAATATTAAACGGAGACCTTAATGATCACTGGCACCAGGAAGGCACAATAGAAAAAATACTTAGGGACTGCTCTAGGCTAAGGGTTCCTGTTTTTGCGCATGCAGGCAGCCATGAGATGGCTGAGGAATGGGAGCATGCATTAAAAGCTGTTAAAAGAGTAAAAAACATTGTTAATGCTAATGAGGAAAGAGTTATAAAATACAATGACCACCACCTTGTTTTCCTGCCTGGCTCCAGGGCAAGAGTGGCTGGAGGCCAATTCGTTTTGGGAGGCGGCAAAAAAAATACTGGAAAACACGTTTATCACAGTAGGGATTGGGGTGACATTCCTTATTATTTCTTTAACATAAATGACCTAAGCGACCTAGTGGATGCTCCTGAGAAGACTGTTCTGGTAGGTCATGAGCCTCCACGCTTTACAAGAAGAACAGGCATTGATATGGCTCACTTTGGCACTGTGACTGAAGACTTTGTTGATGTTTTCGGAAATAAATACTCAAAAGGCTCTGTAACCCCCTTAAAATATGCGGAAAGGCATGTCAAAAACGGGCATCCTGTTAGGATACAGAAGACAAACAGAGGAAGCTCTTTGCTTGCAAGAATAATTAGTGAGCTAGGAATCAAGAAAGGGATCTTCGGCCATTTCCATGAGAATGCTGGCCTCGGCAATTTTGGATGCGACGCAAAAGGCGCTCGCGTCGAGCAGGGCGTTTATTCTCAAGAACTCTTCTTTAACCCTGGGGCTGCGTACAACACTTATGCAGGAATATTTGTTCTTGATAATGGTAAAGCAATGTATCATGTTTATTGCTTGGAGCCTGTTATTAAATAAATTCCACCTTACCATCAAAGTAAACTCCCTGATGCAGCTTGACAGGCCTCCAGTTGTCTATTATTAGGTTGGCGTTCAGCCATTCTGCAAGCTCTTCCGGGTTTCCTATTGTTGCTGAAAGCCCTATTACCTGCAGGTTTTTCAGCAAATGCCTAAGCGTGGTAATCAAGATTTCTAGAGTGGGCCCCCTGCTAGCGTCATCAAGCAGGTGGATTTCATCAATTATCACAACTTTAACGTCCCTAAGCCATGGGCTGTGGTGCCTTATCAGCGAATCAAGCTTCTCGCTTGTCACGATTATAAAATCATAGTCAATGAGGTGCGGCTCTGCTGAGTCTAAGTCGCCTATGGAAAGAGCAATCCTAAGCAGGCTGCTGTACTTTCTCTTGAAATCCTTGAACTTTTCTGACGCCAACGCTTTTAATGGAACTATATAAACACATTTCCCTTCCCTTTTGAGGATTGAGGAAACCCCTGCAAGCTCTGCAATCAATGTTTTTCCAGATGCTGTCGGCGTGCACACAAGAAGGTTTTTTCCTTCCAGCAACCCTTTCCTTACCGCTTTTTCTTGGGCCGGCCTTAATGTATCAATGCCTTCTTTTTTCAGGACAGAAAAAAGCTTTTGCGGAATCCTGCCTTTTAGTTCTTCAAGCTTCATGCATGGGAGAAATCATTTGCCTTTTTTATTCTTTTGCCTGACTTTCATGACATCAAAGAGAAGTACTTTCACAAAAATCAGCATGATAATAAGGACAATAAAGCTGTATGTTATGCTTGAGTAAAACATTCTCTTGTAAAGAGGGGCTTTTCTTAGCAGGGTTTTCCCATCTTTGCCGCCGTAAGTCCTAAAGAATTCGCCGTCTTTTTCCGTGCTGTAGAACCCACTTTCCTCGCTTTTTGTCAAGTATGCCTCAACATACTCTCCTGTAAGGTACACAGCATCCTTGTTTGCTTGGCCTCTCTTTTTTGGGTAAGAAAATTTCACAGTCACAAAGCCGTCACTCTTTGCTTTATCAATAAATTGCTTTGCATTATCACTTAAAGCGTTTCTTCCTTGCCTTGCCTCGTCAACGCGTATTTCTGCAAAATAGTATTTTGTTGTTTCATTATCATCAACAAAATCAACATAGGTTACATGACCTTTCACTATGAGGTCTGCCATTTCAAGATCAAGCGCAAACACTAAAGGAATTATT
>RFII01000021.1 GCA_003695265.1 Candidatus Woesearchaeota archaeon
TCCCTATGGTTTCTCTAACACAGTAATATATGACTATTCTCAAATGGTTTTACTGCAATACAGGGTTCCAGAAAATGATTATCCAATAACTTACCCTTACCATTACAGCACGTGGGGCGGGAAATGGCAAGGCAACAATCCTTTGGAAGAGGCAGAAAGGGAGCTCAGCGAAGAGCTTCTACCAAGCTTGGTTAAGGCTGTTGTTGGAAAACTTGAGCAGCAGGGAATTTATTTAATGCCTTTACCAACATCAATGGCAGAGGCTGAAAAAGCAGGAGTTTCAAATCTTGTTAATGAAGGCTTCACCCATTGGCTTAACTGGATGTTCTCAGCCCGCATTGCTTCTCTGAATGAGTTCTTTAGGAATTGCATGCAAGGAGGACTAGGTTATAAGGTCCCGGAAGGCTTCGCGCAAATTCATAGCATTAACACTCTTCCTCCAGAGAAGGACTTCATGTCTGATTATAAAAAAGTTGTCAGGCACATCGTATTGGGTGAAGAGCAGAAAATAATTTTTGGCAAAAGCGTGGCTGATTTAGAAGTCAAGATTGTTTAACAACAACCTTTTTATATGACATTCGCTTCAATGATTGTATGCACGCGACATCTTACACGATCCTAAGCGTAGTAATCGTTTCTTTGCTGTCTCTGGTTGGTGTTGTTTTTGTTTCTCTGAAAAAAGGCACTTTAAACAAGTTGATACTGTTCTTAGTAAGCCTCTCGGCAGGCTCATTGTTTGGCGGAGTTTTCATTCACATAATACCAGAGGTTGTTGAGAAAAACGGCTTTAGCCTTTCTGTTTCTTTGTCAATCCTTGGCGGCATTGTCCTGTTCTTTGTAATTGAGAAAATAATACACTGGCGGCACTGCCACATCCCAACAACAAAGGATCATCCCCACCACTTGGCTCCTATGAACCTTATCGGAGACGGCGTCCATAACTTTATAGACGGATTGATTATTGCTGCAAGCTATCTGGCAAGCGTTCAGCTTGGCATAGCAACAACATTAGCAGTTATACTTCATGAAATACCACAGGAAATAGGAGACTTCGGCGTTTTGCTTCATGCAGGCCTGAAGAAAACAAAAGCACTATTTTTTAATTTCATTTCTGCCCTGACAGCTTTGCTTGGCGCTGTTATTGGCTTGATAATTGGCTCTGGCTCCCGAAATTTTGCCATGCTAATGCTTCCCTTCGCAGCAGGAGGGTTTTTGTACATTGCAGGCTCTGACCTCATCCCAGAGTTGCACAAGCACTGCGACGCAAAAGACGCCTTATCCCATTTCTCAGCCTTAATTTTGGGCATTGCGTTAATGCTTGTACTGCTTTTTGTTAGGTAAACTTAATTCATGAAAAAATATTTATAACATTCCCATTACTGTTTTTTTGCCCATGCTTAACCTCGAACACATCCCTTTTTCTTTGGTATGTTAAGCACCCTGAGTTAGCAACTGCTTTCCTAACATCATCATCAGGAACATCATCATTAACAATAAAGAAAACCCTGTCTCCTTTCTGCGCTATGATCCTTGCGCCCATTTCCATGTTAATCCTCTCAAAAAACGATCTTACTCTTTCATACCCTTTTATCATAAGCTTTTTTGGTTCGTCTGTCCTCTCAACATGATATGTCTCGCAGAACCTCTGGCTTTTTCTTGAAAGTTCTTCCCTCTGCACGTGTAAGTACATAAAATCCTCAGGCTTTATTCCCATCTCGCTTATTCTTTGCCACGCGTAAGGGCATTCTTTTTCCAGATCACAACAAGCCTCCTTGTATTTCCTTATCCTGTGCATTAACGCATTATAAATCGTTCGTGTTTCCTCACCAATCATTCTATCCCTCATCGCAGTAACTGCTCTTATCTCTGGATGCATTCTCTCTAATAAAATGCTCTCATCAAAAAGGCTTCTCTCATTGCCACTGCTGTTATTTCTTATATGTCTTGAGTATTCTCCTGCCACTTCTTTGCTCTCATTTTCTTTTACAGCGATGCTTAAATCAGAGCAGAGTCTTTCAATAGAATTCACCAGTGATTTCACGCTTCTCTGATATTTTGAGCTTATCCTTTTGAAGCCGTGTCTTCTTGACCTTGCTGCTGTGTGAAGTTCTCGCGCGTCTTCCCTGCTCCAGTTGATAAGCCTGTATGCGAATTCATACCTATCATTGAGCCTTTGGAGTTCTAAAGAATCATAAAAAAGCGGCTCTATCAAAGCCCTCATATATCTTGCGTAAACTGTCTGGATTTCCTGCTCTGATTGCGTTTCCCCATTCAGGGTGAAATGCTCCTCTAAAAACTCTTTCGCTTCGGGAAACACTCTTAATATTATTTCTCTTAAAAAATAAGCCCTTGGGATATGGGCAACATGGACGTTTCTGTATTCGCGCTCACTTAAATTAGGATCCCAAAGCCTCGTTTCAGAATCCAATGAATACAAACGCTTTATTATGTCTCTAAACTTTTTTCTTAATTCAACCTGCTTTTGCGCCTCGCCAGGCTGCCTTCTCAAAATTCCTTGTGTTTGCCTGAACTTTCTGTCCCAGAGGGTCTGCATTCTGTCCCGCTCAGCAAGAAGGTCTTCTATGCAGACGTCAAACGCCTGCGCGACTTTGGTGAGCGCATAAAGCTGCGGTGCGAACCTCTCAACTAATTCTTCAAGCACTACCAAGTCTGTTCTGTGGTACTCAGCCATCTCTTTACACGTCTCTGCATCACCCTCAAGCATAAGCCTGTTTGCAGGGTTTATGTTCCCGGATTCCATTGATTTTTTTAGCGGAATGCCAAAATAGTCGCAGATCGCTTCCAAATTTCTTCTCTCGCAGTCAGGAAGGCAGTGCTTCGCCAGTATCATTGTGTCAATGTACAAATGCCCTGGAATCCTTACGTGGCTTCTTGCAGGATCCTTCTGCATCGGATGGCCTATTCCTGTTACTTTTGGAAGGTACCTGCTCACGTCAATCCCAAAAGACTTTGCAGCGGCCAGTATTGTGTGGGTTTTCTTCATGTGCTGAATGTCAAACGGCCCGTTCTGAAACACAACTCTGAATGGGTCGTGATCAAAGAATTCTCTTACTGCAGCGAGCTGCATAGACAGCTGGCTTAGCATGCACCTTATGTCCAGCTCGTAATGCTTTCTTTCCTTTTTATCATTGAGCTCAATGCCGAACCTTTCCATAACTTTTGCTGCAATTCTTTCTTTCTCGTCTTCTGCTGCTGTTCTCCACCTGCTTAAATAATTTTTTTCGAGGCCTTCATAAAATCTTTGTACGTCCTCATCAGAAGCTCTGAAGGAAGGTGCAGCAACAGGGTAAATTTTTCCTCTTAGAGGGACTAACTCGGCGTTTTCAGATGATCCTTGTTCATAAATAGTTCCTTGCCATAATATTTTGCCGTTTTCAGAGCTGAACAGGAACCCAATATGGGTTATTGTTTCTCTTAGCAGGCTCATATATTCTTTTGTTTCTGCAAGTATCCTTGCCCTTTCTTCTTTACCAATATCATTAACACTAAACTCATTCCTTCCTTGCAAGTATCTTGGTATGAAAACTTCATCAACCCATTCATCTGTTGGCTTTTTCCTTGTGCTGAATCCGCAAGTTTCAATGTCGCCATAACATGCAGACCAAGAAAAAATGGCAGGATTAAATCCAACAACCTTTATAAGCGGTCTTCCATCATATTCTAAAAACTCAATTCTGTTATTCTGCCTTTTTAGTATGTTGCTGACAACAAGCAACGCATGCCATTCCTGATTATTGTATTCAAAAACTTGCGCAGCCGGATCAATTCTATTCATTAATTCTTTTGTTTTTTCCTGATGCGCAAGAAAACCTCTTCGCAGCTCAATCAGCCTTGCTTCGAGCTCTGGGCTTAAATTCTTATCCAAGAAAGACCTGCCTTTTTCTGGCACCTCATCATCAATGATTGCTTCTAATGTTTTTCTTACACAGTTCCTCATCCTGTTTTCCGGAAACGTTCTTTCTAAAAGCCCATAATACTCGTTTAACGCCAGCTCTGCTTTTTTCTGCTCCTCAAACACAGCCAGCAGCTCTGGATGTACATCAACCTCCTTGAAAAGACTTCTAATATCATCTCTTATCTCTGCAGAAACAGAATGCGCAAAAAAAGGGTATTGCCATTGGCCTCTTGTCGGGTTTTGGGAAATCATTTTTAGAAATTTCTGCAATTCAGACCTCTTGGACAAAGGAGTCATTACGCGCAATACCTGCGCATCATAATCAGGCCTTGGCAAGTCAATAACATCTACTGATTCTGCATGCACAAAATCCTCTAACAAGCTAGTATAATAATACTCTAGCCTTCTATTCATCATGTCTCCAAAAGGCTTTACTTGTGGGTAAGTGTAAGCTGCAATAATAACATCACTTGCAATATGGCCTAATCCCCCTTTCTCATCTCTAAAGGACAGAAACACAAGCCTTTTCTTTTTAGCCCGCTTCGTGGGCGGAAGAAGTATTGTTTCTACAGCGTCATTTATTATCATGCAGCATCAAGAGGAGAAATTAACCTTTATTTAAAAAGATTTGGCATTAATTATAATATTTTTACAACTCTGTTCCACGGCAATTCTGCGTTGTGGAAATAATCAGAACCCAGAGCTATTTTTTTGTACAGTGAAGGGTCTTTCAAGCCAAACATCTTAATACCATCTTTTATTCTTAGCGGAATGCTCTCTCTTATCAGGCTTTCAAGGTCTTCTTGGCGTATCCTGGCAGTGCCGTTTGTGAATATGTTTAATCCAACCTCCTCTCTTCCAATAGTGTAAGACAGCGCTACTCTTGCAAAATCAGCAAGCCCATTACCTACGATTTGCACTGCTACGTACCTTGCGAGGAATGTTCCTGTGCCTGACGGCTTTGACGGGTCTTCTCCGCTGAATGAATCCTCTTGCACGCCGTAAGATGCGAAGCCGTCCCTGTAAGGCTTTGCTTCTCTGCTTCCCTCATCAACAGCCCAGCCGCCTGAATGCCAAGGACCGACGCCATTAATACTAATTTCATAAACGCCAAATGGTTGCTTATACTCGCTTTCAAGCTCTTTAACAATAGCCGAGATTATCATTCCTAATTTAAGCCTTAACTCCTTTAATGGCAGGCTTGGCTCGTGCTCAACAGCAATAGTTATTCCCTTTAGCCCTACTAGAGCGCTTCCCTTATACAACGCATCAACGCTTATTTTTCCATCAGCTCTTAATCCTTCTAATTTACTAACACCTGAGATTCTGGCGATGCGCTCTGGAATAACACCCTTGTTTTGGTATATTGCGTCAAGAATATCCCTTATCTCAACTGCTAAGTATCTTTCCCACGGCAGATGATTTGGTGTGTTTCTGTATGCGACTGCAATCGGGTTGCCTGAATCTCCCGCGTTCCCATTTGATGCCAAACTAGCAGCTTGCGGCTTTAAAACAAACTCTGTTACAATCTCTTCTGGCTTTAACTCTGTCATGTGAACTGAATTGTACCTTTCCAACACGATTTTTGATAGGCTGTCCTTAAGACCATCATTCAGCAAATGCTCAGATAATTCGCCGGAAACACGTACTGTTGGTCTTTCATTATTTGTGGTTCCCGTAACCCTTAAGTCAAAGCGCGCATTTGGATCCAGCTCAAGCAGATGTGCGCCAAGGAGGTTTGCAATGCTTGATTCCAGCTCATCAGGCTTCCCGCGCCTTCCAGCCTCAAACGTGTGAAGTATTCTTTCCTGCATTTTATAGGCTTGGTTTATTCTTCTTTTAATATTTAACTGGTTAAATTATTCCTATAAGAATATTGACTGATTAAAATAATTAATCTATTAAGTGACTTTCCTTAACTCTTGATATAAAAGAAAAAATAATTGCTATTGCTCCTAATATTATAAGAGTGTAGTTCAATGACCAATCAACCATAAAACCGATAATAGGATTTAATATAATAGACACAAATCTCCTAGCCATAGACACAGATGAAAGAACAGTTGCTCTTTTTGATGAAGGAATATACTTGTTCATGTAGCTGACAAACAAAGGCCTTCTTGCCATTCCAAAACCGCCACCAACAATTATAACCCATAAAACAGCAGGAACCCACGTTGTTAAACCACCCACAACAAACATTATTCCTGTAATAAGAGCACTTAGAAAAACCATTCTTTTCTTCGAGCCGAATAATTTTTCCAGTCTTCTGTAATTATTCATAATTAATATCTGACTTAATACAAAAAATGCGTGTACTATACCAAAATATTTCAAGCCGACCCCTGCCTGCTTTAGCATCGGCTGGTACAACCAAATCATAAAATAGGCTATTGCATTAATCACAACGAAGTCTGTAGTTAATATCTTCAGGACTTTGTTCTTATAAAAAAACTTGAACCCTTCTTTTAAAATACTAATGTAACGCTTTGACTCTGTCTTTTGTTTTGTTTTCGGTTCTTTTAATGTTAAGGAGATCAAGAAAGCTATTCCTAAGGGAATCACAAACAAGAGCATAGGGGCTCTTAACCCAAAGTGTGTTGCTATCACACTGCCGATAGGAGCTCCAAACATTATACCTGCTAGTCTAAAGCTCTCGAGCTTTCCAAAAATCTTTTTTGACTGCTTTGTTTCATCAATCTTTTTTAATGTGTCATAAACAAAAGCTTCATCTGCTCCTGACATTAAGGCAGCAGACATCGCCCAAAGAAATTCACCAAGCAAAAATATGTAAAAATTCGGCATGCTTGCATAAACTAAGACCGCAATTATGTTTACAAAAACAGACAGAATAATTGACTGCTTTCTTCCTAAATAATCTGCAATTGTTCCTGTAGGAACCTCCAGAATGAATGTCCATAGCATGAACCAGGATTGCAGAATCATTAATTGAGTAAAGCTTATCTTTCCCCATTCTAAAAAGAAAGGGACAAGTACTCCACCGATAAAATGAAA
>RFII01000022.1 GCA_003695265.1 Candidatus Woesearchaeota archaeon
CCTTCTTGACTGGTAATTCACTGTTAGCGTGCTTGGTCCTTCTGGTGTCGTGGTTGCGATTACTATTCCGCTGCTCATTACTAATAATGTTATTATTAGTGCCAATAATTCTCTTTTAGTCATGAGAAAACACCTCTTTTTATGATTAAAGGATCTTTAATTTTTTTAAGAATTCTTTGCGTGTTCATAGCTTTCACCTCTTTCGTTTACGTTTTTCATTTTCGCTTCACCCTCGACATTTTCTCTACATTTTTTGTATTAATAATAATTGTGCCTAATTCGCCGACAACTTTGATGAATCCTTCACCGACTTGCTCGAGCCTTCCTCTTGCTACTTTGTATTGGTCGCCGTCACGGTAAGGGGCCTTTATTTCTTGGCCTAAGAATTCTGCAAAGGGGTTGTCTTTCCCTAAACTTTTTGTCATTTTCTCATCAGCCCTCACTTATATTATCTTAATTGTCATTTTACTATTGTTTTTGCCACTTTATGCTTTTAGGCTATTATAATATAAACTAATATCACATTTGTGTATACTCATATATAAATATTACGAAAAAAATAGTTATTAAAAGAGAAAAATAATGCTAAATAGTGTTATATAATCATAAGAATCGTCGTAAAAGTTTCTTATTTGACTATTTCTTTCAGCCTGTCCCTCTCTGCGAACATCTGCTTTAATTCTTCTGTTCCCTGCTTTAATGCTTTCTCTTTTTCCTCAAGCTGCCTCTGCTTTTCCTCTATTTCTGTTTTTAACTGGCGCCACTCCTCTTCCAATTTTTTCATAGGCTCAATCTTCTTTGCTATTTGCTCCTCAAAAGAAAGTAGCTTTGACTCATTTTTTTTGTTCTCCCAATAATCATGAAGCCTGTTTAGTATTTCTCCTCCTGCAATGTCCTGTTCTACTTGGTCTCTTGTGTCTTTGTTTTGGTATTTTGCAATAAGTTCTTCAAAAAAGAGTTTCTGGTCAGGCACCTTTGGCTCAGTCTTCTCTGGCGGCACACTAGGTTGAGCTGGCTCCTTACTTTCTTGATCCACAGGAGGCAACTCGTCAGGAGCTAGCTCTTCTTTTTTCTCCTCATCAGGGGCTGGAGGAGGAGCAGGCTGTGGTTCCTCTTGTTTCTCTGTTGGAACAGCTTCTTCTTGCTTTTTGCTTTCTGAATCTTGCGCTTCTTGCTCTGGAGCCTTTTCTTCATCTTTCTTATCAGAAGAGGCAGGCTGCTCTGCAGGCGCTTCTTGTTTCTGGCCTGCTTTTTCTTCTTTGTTTATCTCAGGAAGAGAAGGAAGTTCATTAGGAGGTTCTGCTTTTTGTTCTTCTTTCTTGTCTTTCTTTAGGTTTAGCAGAGCCAACATCTCACCCCTTTTTCATGCATTTCTCAAATATTAACCCTTTATATAAATAGTGATAAATGGTGTTAATCCGGAATCATTTTATCTCTGCGTAAAAGCTAACGCTTGAAGTATCAGTGAGGTGCTGCCTTCTTAAGTTTGCAGGAACCCTTATCTCATAGTCATAAGTGCCATATTTGCCCGGAATAAGGTAATTTGCTTGCGTGACAAACAGCACGTCCTCTGAGTCAGTCTGGTCAAATTCGCCATCACCATTGTCATCACTGTAATCCCATAGTATTCCTGTCTTGAAGTTCGTGCTGTTCGTGCTGTTAACCCAAGGTATGTTTGTTATGTTGACTCCAAAAATTATTATGCTCATATTGTTTTTTGGAGCTCCTCCTGATGTGTAAGTTGAATTTATTGAGTCTGGATAATTCGTTGTGTTGAGCACTACGTCTAATTCCTCAAAGTCATTTGACCTGTAATTGCCGCTTATGTTCATGCCTAACGCCAGCAGGCTAGTAAAATCAATTGAGGAGTCATAATCAGCTACGAAAACATTACTTCCTGAAGTGTTTGAGACAGACCACGCGAGCAGAGAATAATTATTTGCATCCATGAGGCTGAGGTTTCCTGTGATGTTGCCATAAAAGATGTGCCACGATGAGACATTAATGCTGTTATTGGCAACGTTGTTGCTCTCATTAGTTTCATTTATTGATCCGTTGAGGCTTATGTTTGGGTCAATAACAACAAAGAAATTGTGGGTTCCCATCTGCACAGTCCAGTTAACTCCTGTTGTTGTGTTGCTGTTTCCGCTGACGTTTATTGTCACATTATCTCCTATCTGGTTCCCAAGAGTGTAATTGTTCTCAAAGAACTGCACAATAACATCTGTTGCATTTGAGTCGCCAAAATTGAAGACAGTTGCGTTTATTGATATCTGGGTTGACTCTGCAGGGGTGCTGTTGCTGAACGTTATGTTGCCTGAATTAATAAATAGGTCAATGTAAATTATTGTGAAATTCACTGATGAAACGTTCTCCTTGCCTTTTGTGTTGTTTGCCTTTACATACAAGACATATGTCCCGTCACCAAACACTGTTGTGTCAAGGGTGTCATTATAATAAGTGGCGCTACTATTATATATAGGGCTCCAGCCAGGGTTTCCATCTTTTGTAAGGTTGTGTGTCCCATTGTTTATAGCGTAGCTCACGTTTGCTGTCTGGAATGAAGTGTTTATAACACTAACATTAATCATAATAGTTCCATACTGCGTGGAAGCATTAGGTGGGAAAATTATTGTTATGTTTGGAGGAGTGTCATGGATTAGCTGAAGGTTGTCCATTTCCATAAAGCCGTTGCTCCAGTCAGTTGAGCTTATTGTCTTGTTTGTGGTTTCGCTTGTGTAATTAGAAGCGTTTTCTATTACCTCAACAAAAATGTTGTCTCCTTGAGTGCAGGGGCTGCTGAGCAGGTCGCAGTCTATCATGTAGCAGTTGTCAGCCCCGCAGCCGCCAGTTGGCCCGATAACATCTGTGAGGTTGTCGCTTCTGCCGCTGTCCTCTGCCCAGAGAACAACGCTGTAGCCATTGGCGCTTTCCCCGTCGCTCGCGTTTGTAACGTTTCCAGTAACCCAAAACTGCGCGTTTGAAATGTTACTAACCAAAACAAGCTCAATACTAAAAATTAAAATAACAAAAAACAACAATTTTATGTTCAATGTTCACCCCCCTTAATACCCTGTTTAATAATCTATTTTAAGGCTAACGTAATGTTTGTGCTGTTTTTGACGCTTATCATATACTCTGTGTCTGGCTTTAAGACAAAATTCCTTCCTCTTCCGCCGTGAATGTTGATATATCCAATGTGCCTTTTCAGTTCTGGGTTGTAATAATTGACGACAAGTATTTTGGGATTTGCTTCTGCGAGCTGCTTTACAGTTTTTACCTGCGTGTTGTTCGGAAAATAAACTGTGTTGTACCTTGCCCCTTTCAGGTTTCTTTTCAGCTCAAGCGTTAGCTGGCCTGAAGGGCTTTCCTGCGCAATAGCTGCAGCGAATAAAAATATGGCTATGCACAGCATTACTGCTAATCCTCTTTGCAGCCATCTGTTCGTTGTCATCATGGTTTCTTATGTTCAACCTTTTATTTATATTTTGCCCTGGTTTTCATCCTCAATTTCCTTGAAGATTCTATACTTCTGGTCTCTCTCGTAAGCTTCGGGCTTCTCTCTGGTTTTTATGGGCTTGGCTTCTTTCTCAGACTGCGGCGCTTCTTTCACAGCCATTCTCTGTTTCTTCTTTGCTTTTCTTATGATTAATAATAACAGCAGGATAATAATGGTTGTTGTTATGACCATTGAAATGTTTTCCGGGCTGGTGGCTTTCTGCATTACTGCCTTGGCCTTTTCTTCTCTGCTCTCTTTTTCCTCTGTTTTTCTTGTCACTTCTTCTCTTGGTGGCTCCTCAATGACTATTGTGTATAATCCAAGCATCGTGGGCTGGATTTCAACATAATAATAATCTTCATCCTCATCTAAACTCGTGATTTTTGCTTCTCGCCATTTCCCGACGTGCTCGTACACCTTAATCCATTCTTTCTCAGCCCTCTTCTTTCTCAGCCATTCTTTCTCAATCCTGAATGATATTCTTATTTTTTCAATGTCTTCTGCTTTGAGATTAGTCACGCCTGCTTTTATGTACTGGTAAGCCTTCTTTTTTAAGGCAAGCTCTTCTGGTATATCATCAATTCTCTCAGCGCTTATCTTTACGTTTGAAGCAGCCTTTTTCGGCCATATCACGATTTCCTTTATTGCTATTGAATCATTGCCGTTCCTTAAGAATATCGGAAGGGCTTTTTCCACTTCCTCATATTTTATAGAGGTTAAACCAACCCCTCCTCCAATCCTTTCTGCAGCGCATTGCCCGCAGTCAGCTCTGCAAGTTTCACAATTCTCATCAGCTTCGCAAATACTATCGCCGCAGTAAGCAGAATCCAAAACATTTATTTGCCAGGTATGCGTGTCATTCAGCAGGCCGTCGCTTAAAACAACTTGCAAAGTGTGGCTTCCATTTTCAAAGTAGCCTGGCGCATAATCATAATCATAATCAGTCTCATCAGGAATCAGCTCATTGTCCAAATACCATAAGGCAAAGGGTATTGTGCCATCCGGATCAGAACCATTAATACTGAAATGCTGCGAGCTTCCCTCAACAACCTCAACGCTAATTTCCTCAGGGTAAAATTCTGAAATAATTGGTGCTTGATTTGTTGTTGTGATTGTGAATGATACGCTGATGTTTGCGCTGTTGTTGAATGTATCAGTTGCGATTATCATTACGTTGAACGTGCCTTCTTCTGTTGGTGTGAAATTAATCAGCCCTGATTCGCTAATGTCAAAGAGTGTTGTGTTGTCGCTGAAGACAAAGCTGTCACCATCAATGTCAGTTGCATTTATTTGAAGAGTGAGCAATTCGTTTGTGTGAGCAGTTACTGCGCCAACTGGTTCAATTATTGGGGGCTGGTTAATATCATTAACATTAACTTTCCATGTTAATGATTCATAGTACTCGCCGTCAGAAATAACAACTTTTATTTCGTAAATGCCTGCTGAGTTTTCTCCAACATAACCTGTTTCAAACAGGAAATTGCTTGTTTCAGAAGCAAGCGATTCATTGTTCTTGTACCATTCAATTGTTATTACATCATTATCATTTGGGTCAGAAGCATTTACTGAAAAATTTATGTGAGTGCCCTCATCAATGCTCAGATTAAGGTTTGAGGGGTTGTAACTGGCAAAATACGGCGGATCATTAACAGCATCTATTCTAAAAGCAATGCTTCTGTTCCTTACTGCTCCTTGACGAGAAGTAGCAAATATTGTAAGCTCATAGTCATTGTCCTCCAAATACTCAAATGTCAGGTTCGTTTCGTTGCATGAATTGCACAATGTTGTTGGGCTGCCGTTATTAAGACTATAAGATATGCTTTCAGTGTAAGGCTCTAATGTTGAGACGCGCAGCTCAGTTGTGTTCGCATAGTAAGTTGTTGCTTCAGGAGAATATATCATTATGGCAGCGTACATTTGTAAAGTGGGCATTTTGTCAAAGCCTTCTCCAGTAGTTGTAACATTTGCTTCATCTGTATAAAACCCGTTACCAATGTCGGGCATTCTGCCAAATATCACATCACCCTTTTTCCAGCTATGTCCAGGGATTTCATCTGCGTCGCAGCAATAGCCGTTGTTCTCAGGGCTTATCTCGCAAGAAGCATTATTTCCATCATCATTCTCGTAATAAATTATGAATGTTCGCCACGCAGCTGATGTTCCATCACTAGCGTCATTCACGAAGCCGCAAATAGCGTGCGCTCCTAAAACTGTTTTCTGCATTGCAAAAAATAGAATCAAGGCTGCTAAGACTATTAAACCTCTTTTAACCCCCATGCTTTCTGGGCTTTCTTCAAGGTATTTAAAACTTATGTTTGTTCCCATGTTGAGTTTGACTTGACATTAACCACATAACCCTCAAACGCGTCTATCTGGAAGTTCCTTCCAATATATCTATGTCCTATTTTTATGCGGCCTTCTGTTCTTTGCAATGAGTTGTTCCATCTGCTCAGCGTTGTGGCGTTTGTTATGTTTGTGATGAGGCTTTGGGCGTTTGTTAATGTGGTGTTTGGCGCTACTGCTATCCAGTTAAGGCCTCGGCCACCTTCAACTTTGCTTAATGGTATGCTTACACTATCAATAACTGTTCCTGTTAATGTCCAATTAATCAATAAGGGTCCTGAGCCATTGATATTCACCTGGTACATGTGTCCTGGCTCTAGCTTGAAGTCGCAATTAGTCTGTGTGCAGCCTGTTGCGGGGCAGAACTCTGTGTTGCAGAAAACAGATGTCTGGCTTGTCCTGTTCCTCATGGTGATGCTTGTCGCGTTTGGTATTGCTGCTAGCAAATTGCTGGCATTCTCAATTGTTGAATCATTTAATGGTATTGCTATCCAGTTCCTTGTGTAGCTTCCATCAACCCTTCTTAGTTCATATGAGTTCTTTCCTCCTATTATATCACTCATGTTTGTGCTAAAGAAGTTTCCTGCCTCTATCTTGTAGAATTCCCTGTTTCTTGGCGTTGTATCAGTATAATTCAAGTCTGTGACATTTGCAATCATTTCATAAGTTCCGTCAGGCTTTTGATCAACTGACCTGTAAACATGGTACCACGTTGCGTCTGGAGCGCTGTTCCAGACTAGTTTCACAGAGCTTCCTTCCATGCTTACATTAAGGCTTGTTATCTGGCTTACTGGGTCAAGCAATGTGAGATTCCATGGGCTTGTTGTTCCTGTCTTGCTGAAGCTTGTGTTGTCCCATAACGGGTTTCGGTACTCCGTGCAGTTAACATACCATGAGTAATTTCCTTTAGTCATGCCCGTGACTGTGAAGTTCTGTGTTATATCTGGCAATAGCGTGTAATTGTCGTAGCTGTAATTTATGTTGTTAATCGTTTGGTTGATTACACCATTTAGTATTAGCGAACAGTTTGTAATGTTGGACCATTGCCTATCAGTTACATTGTAATAGAAAGTTACTGTTCCTGCAGCTGCGTAGCTGTTGTTCGCTGGACTAATGAGGGTGACGTTTGGCGTTGTTGTTTCCTCAACAACTGTGAAGACCTGCGCTGTTTCATTAGCGTATCCTGTTTCGTACTGTGTGGCGTTCGCACTTATCCAGAGCATTACGGATAGGAGCGTGAGCATTACTGCAAGTATCAAAATCCTGCTCTGTCCGTTCTTATCTGCCTTATTCATTTTTCAGTTTCCTGTCTGCTCTTGAGTAAACTGTCCACACAGTGCGCTGGTCAAGCTTCAGCAGAATCGCGATCTCACAGTAGCGCAGCTTGAGCTGCTCCTTCAGCCACAAAACAAGGTTTTCTAGAACACTCATCCTCCTGTTGGTAAGGATTGAGACGGGAATCAGGATGTCCCTGCCTTTTCCTAATCTGCGCGGCAACTTTTGCCTTGCGTTCTTATACGTTACCCAAACAGTTCTTTGGTCGCGGTTTAGAGCTGTAGCTGCCTCGCTTAGCCTTAAGGACTTGTTCTCCACCAAATACTTGACGAGCGCTTCTAACGGGCTGAGCTTTGTCCTGAAGATGCTTAATGGCGCTAAGAGAATCTCAGAAGTATCCAGAGCTAAAACATCCTCAGGACTCAGCCCTAATTTTTCTAAACGCTGAACATCTTCCTTTAATTCAGAAATTTGCTGGAATACCTTATTGAAATAATAATCATCAATTCTTGGCTGTTTTTTCTTTATCCTGCTCTGCACCGCCCAGATTGTGCTTGGATCTTTTTTCAAAAGCTTTGCAATGTTTTTTGCATTGTTTTTTGCGAGGAAATTAACAACATGCTCTAATATGCTCAGGTTTCTGTTCTTGAAAAGTGATAATGGGATAAAATAAGAATCATTAATTTGTATGGGTCCTTTCTTTTTTCCTTTCCTGTAGCTGTGCCACACATTTCTCTCATTTCTGCCAAGAAATTCGCCTATTTCATGATATGTAAGTTTTTTTTTGTCTTTCAAGTAAACGACTAGTGCTTCTAGAGGGCTTTGTTTTGATGAGAAAATGGAGACAGGAATCAGTGTTTCTTTCAGCGCCCGCAGAACAGTTTTTTCATCATATTTCTCAGCTTTTTTTTTGATTTTAATTATCGTGGCTCTTTCTCTATTCAGCAAGTGAAGAGTTTTCTGAATAGGAGAATTAAGGATAGCGTTCACTCTTTCGCTTACGTTTCTTCTCTTAGCGCGCATTTATCAAATTTATACTAATACGTTTTATGTAGGATGTTATATATAAATATTGCTAATAATATAC
>RFII01000001.1 GCA_003695265.1 Candidatus Woesearchaeota archaeon
TACCAAGAATAATATATGAAGACTTAGAAACAGGAGAAATAATAACTCCTGAAAAACTGTTAGGAGAAGAAGAAAAAACTACAAAAGAAGAACGAGTAATAGGCAATAAAACACAAGAGAGCGCAGGAGAAACAGTTTCTTTTAATATTGAAGCAGAAAAATACTTGTTCAGTCCAAGAACAATCACAGTAAAGGAGGGTGATAGGGTAAAGCTTCACCTAAAGAGCAAGGATATAGAGCACACATTTGAATTGGAAGAGTATAACATCAGTGAAATAATTCCCGCTGACGATGAAATAACTGTTGATTTCGTGGCAGATAAAAAGGGAGAGTTTGTTTTCAGATCAAAAACGCATAAGGCAATGAAGGGAAAGCTTATAGTTGAATAAAACTCAAACTTTAAATAGCATTTGTTGTTTCTTAATAATTCTGGAGGTGTTTGGTATGGCAGACGAGCCAAAAAAAGTAAAGGTTTACTCAACTCCGACGTGCCCTTACTGCATACAGCTCAAGGAGTTCTTGAAAGAGAACAACATTGAGTTTGAGGACATTAACGTTGCAGAAGACCAGGAAGCAGCTAAGGAGATGATTGAGAAGAGCGGCCAGATGGGAGTTCCGGTAGCAGACATAAACGGAACAATCATTGTCGGCTTTGACAGGGCTAAAGTAAAAGAGGCTCTTGGCTTAAATGAGGATAACTAAGTATGCCCAGTCTTGTTTTCTTCTGGAAACAGACAAGTTAAGGATGCTTATTGACCCTGGAAACCTTTGTTATAGCGAGAGCTTCAGCCCAGAAGACTTTGGGAAAATTGATGTTCTGCTTTTGACGCACACTCATGATGATCACTGCTTTCCTAAGGCTGTTAAGGAGATAAATGAAAACAATCCTGAAATGCGGATTCTGTGCAATGACGAAGTAGCTGCAAAGCTGAAAGAGGAGGCATCAATAAAAAATGCAACAATACTTAAAGCTGGCGACAAGAAAGAGTTTGGAAGGATCAGCATTGAAGCTGTAAAGTCAGAACATGGCAAGCACCCGACAGCAGATAAAGTGCCCAAAGTCCTCGGATTTCTTATCAATGATGGTAGTAACATAATTTACCATCCCGGAGACACGCGCTACTTTGAGGGAATGCCGAAAGCAGACATTGCTTTGCTGCCAATATGCGGAGACTTTGTGGTGATGAATCCAGAGGATGTTTATAAGTACTGGCTTGAGGCAAAGCCAAAGCTGATTATCCCAATGCATTATGATTCTCAAATTCACCCAACTGGCACAAAAGCGTTTGAAATAGTCATGTCCCGGCTAACAGGAATAAAGTACAAAATCCTGAAAAACGGTGAGTCTGTTGAAGTATAAAGCAGTAATTTTTGACTGCGGCGGCGTTTTGGTTCCTAACATAGATGACAACATGCACCACCTTAACAAATTGTTTGACTGCACGCAAAAAGAGGTTATCAGGACTTATTTCAAGCACTTGCATGCTTTTGAAAAAGGCAGGATAAGCAAAAAAGAGTTCTGGGAATTCTTTAATAAGAGGTTTGACAAGAGAGTTCCTGTTGAGAAGATTGAGAAAAGGCTTTTTAAAGGGATAAAAATGTATCCGATTATGAGAAGGCTGCTGAAAGCATTAAAAAAAGATTATATTATTGCATTACTAACAAATAACACGCAGTGGCTTTACGACCTTGACAAGAGGGAGGATTTTCTTAAATATTTCAGCAAGAAACATGTTGTGTCTTCGCACGAAGTTGGAATGAGAAAGCCTGAATTGAGGATATACAGGCTAATGCTGAAAAGGCTTGGCCTGAAGCCAGCTGAAGCAGTATTCATAGATGACCTTTACGTAAATGTCAAGGCAGCAAAAAAGGTTGGGATAGAAGCGATAAGGTGCAAAAGCCCCGAGCAAGTTGTTCGCGACCTAAAAAAAATAGGTGTTCTTAAGAAAAATGTTTAACCACAACATTGACCCTGTGCTTTTCCATTTAGGCCCTTTAGAGATAAGGTATTATGGGATAATCTACGCTCTCGGCTTTATAATAGCATATTTCTTCCTTAAAAGAATGGTCGCTGAGCAAAAGATAAACCTGACTAAAGATGACGTGGGAGACTTAATATTCTGGATTGCTGTCGGCGTCGTTATCGGCGCTAGGTTTTTCCATGTTTTTGTTTACAACGCCGGCTATTATTTAAAGAATCCTGCAGAAATAATCATGGTGTGGCATGGCGGCTTGTCATTTCACGGCGGCCTTGTAGGGGCAATAATTGCTGCGTGGGTTTTCTGCAGGAAAAAGAAAGTTTCACTTCTTGAGATAGCTGACATAATTGTAATTCCAGCAGCCTTGGCGCTCAGCCTTGGCAGAATAGCTAATTTCATAAACGCGGAAATTGTTGGAAAAGTAACTGACTTGCCTTGGTGCGTTAATTTTCCAGGCTATGAGGGCTGTAGGCATCCGTCCCAGATTTATGAGGCTTTCAAGAACTTCTTTATATTCCTTGTTCTTTGGAGCATAAGAAACTTGAAGCTTGCAAAAGGAAGCGTGTTCTCAATCTTCTTAATATTGTACGGCCTTTTAAGAACTCTTGCTGAATTCGTGAAAGACCAGCCCATAATCTTCGCAAAGCTTACTATGGGCCAATTGCTTAGCATTCCAATGTTCTTTTTAGGCCTGTTTTTGTTACTGCACTTTAATAAAATTGAGCTCAAAATTGGCAGGGTAAAAATAAAATTTTAAATATGATTAATGTAAAAAAGCTCCTAATAATAATTGAGGTGGTTAAAATCAAAAAAATAATTTTGATAGGCTCTTTGTTTGTTTTAATACTATTAATAATAAGCTGTGGAAACAATGACGAAAATTCTGGCATGGAGGATGTGACAGCACAAGCAGTTAAAACAGTTGATAATCAAGAGCTTCAGTGCCCTGAATGCGAGCCATGCCAAGAATGCGAGGTTTGCGAGCCTCAAAAAGAATGCCCTGAATGCGAGCCATGCCCTAACTTCAGTGAGAATCCTATTGATATAAAATTGACAAAAGTAAGTCTTGTCAAGCCTGCTGAGAGCTCAAACTCAAAAAAAACAGTCTACAAGCTCACGCAAGATGAGTACAACGCCTTGGAAGCGGCAACGTTTTACTTTGAGCCAAGGTGCGATGAGACAGACAATAAACTGATCATTGAGTTTGACAACAAAGAAGTTTACAATGATGTTCCTGAATGCAGCAAAATTAATGAGGTAAATGTAGATACAGACTTATTGTATTATGGCACAAACATCATCAAGTTCAAGACAGCGCCCTCAGAAGATTATAGGATAACTAACATGGAGCTTAAATCAGAGTTTAATGACGGCACTTCAGACACGCAAAAAATTTATGATGTAAGATTTGAGAGGTCTGGAGAGGGAAATGAGGAAGAAGTTGAGTCAATAAGTGATGTAGAGATAAGAAATTATAAGGAATATGAGATTGATCTAAGCAGCAAGGACGTTGAGGACGGCTTAGTATTACAGTTCACAGGAGCAGAGAGGGACGGCAATATTATTGTTTACGCAAACGACGAATTAGTTTATGAAGGAAAAATAAGCAGAAGAACAAATAAGATATATGTTCCAAAAGAATATTTGGAAGAAGGAACAAATTATTTCACGTTTGTTGGTGTTGGGAAGTAAGCACTTTTTCTTTTTTTGTATTCTTCATATTTTTATCTTTTTTATGCGCTTTTGAAAGAAAGAGTTTCATCCAAAGCCATTAGCGCTGGCAACGGGTCTTTTGGGTCAAAAAAAACTAGGACATCAACATCACCCATATCTTCAGGCGAACAATCACCGTTTGCCAAGCATTTGAGCCAACGATTCTCCATTAACCACCTAGCACCTATTTTATGTTTTTTCCCAGCCAAAGATGATATGTCATTTCCGGTTAAGTCATAATATATGATTGCCGGCAGGTTAAGCCCTGCAACAGTGTCAAGCATGTTGTTGGCGCTTGTCCTAAAATTAACCTCTAAGAAATAATATTTTCCTGTTTCTGCGTGCTGTTTCAAGTTTATGTCCAAAGCGCCTTTAAACCCGAGCATTTCAGTAATTCTCAAGGAAGGCACTAAAAGCTCGTCTTCCCATATTGTTTCGACTAAAGCTCCCAAAGAGCCTGGAACTGAGTTTTTTACTGCGTAAAGCTTTCTTAACATTCCTGCTATTAATGGGCCTTGTGTTGATAAGTAAGTGTGAACCTCAACATTAGACCTGACTCCTCCTGGAATGTACTGCTGGAGAACCATCTCGCCATACTTTTCTAAGAGTTGCTGTCTTATCCGCTCGAATTCTTCTGCGCTCTGAAAAACGTAGAAGTCGCTTTTGCTTGTGCCGAGACTGTTAACAGGCTTGGCCAAGACTGGAAAATCAATTCTTCTTTCTTCGCTTAAATATTGTGATTGTGGAACAAGAAATCCGGCTTTTCTGCCTAAGTTTATTAGATTCTGTTTTTTTATCAGGTCGCATAATCTTTCTCTTGCCAAAGGAACATGATAATAAGGCTCCAATTCCTCTGCATGATGCTGGCAAAACACTACGTAATTGTCTCCAGTGGCAAACAAAACGCCTTTTTCATCCTGAGTTTTTCCGAATTCGACCAGCTTTTCCAATAAGCCTTCTTCACTCTCAGCAAAATGCGCTTCTTCCAAGTATTTTGAGTAAGCAGCATGGGGAAACCTGCCTTGCTGGTGAAACCCTACAACAGGAATCCCTTCATAACCAAGGCTTCTTACTACGCCGAGCGCGTTTGCGCCGTACAGCCCTAAAACAACTGCTTTTGATTTCATTTTATAATGTCGCATGCTTTGTTACAGCCACAGAAGTGAGGGTAAAAGTTTCCCTTGATTGTTTGTGTGTGCAGCTTGTACGCTTCCCCATACTTTGCTCCTATCATTGAGCCTCTCAGCCTTCCCTTGTGCTCTATGTAATCAAAATAGTAATTTCCAAAGCTTTTTCCTTCTACTTGGGTTTTGTGCGCTTCTAAAGCCCTGAATTTTATGCTGTGCTCCTCTGTAACGTCAAGGATTATGTCAGGGTAAGTTATCATCGCAGACGTTTCAAGCTCTAAAATTTTCTTTGTCAGCCAGCCGTTTTTTCCGTGGCTAGCGAATTCCAAGGCATTTAAGGATATTTGAAAAACAGCCTTGTGATCAGGATGGTAATCATTCGCCTGGAGTACTGCAATGTCTGGCTTGAAGTCCCTTATTGTCTCAATAAGGTTTTTGTGAAGCTTCTGCGCTTGCTTAATCTCAAACTCTGGAATTCCTAAAACAACGCCTCTCGCGCCTATTATGTCGCAACTTTTCTTAAACTCCGCTGCCCTTTTCTTGTTTCCTGTAAAGCATATAACAAAATTTCTGCCGCCTTCTAAGAAGTTCTTGTGCAGTAGGCCTGCGCAATTAACCTCATCATCAGGATGAGCAACAAAAGCTATTATGTTCATTTTATTCTGCCCTATTTTGTTTTTTTAAGAGAGAGTAATACAAGTCTTCATACATTGAGCAAACTTTTGCCCTGTCAAACCTTTGCCTGGCAATTCTTTTGCCTTCTTCTCCCATTTCGCGCATTTTCTCTGGATTCTGCGCTAGGACAAGCATATAATGAGCAAATGCTGCTATATCTTTGGGGTCAGCAAGGTATCCTGAAACGCCGCTTTCCACAACCTCAGGAATTCCGCCCCTGTTTGATGCTATCACAGCATTTCCCAAATGCATTGCTTCCAGGCTTACCAATCCGAAAGACTCCTTAAGAGAGGGAAGCACAAGAACATTGCCGACCTGGTGATAATCAGCAACTCTCTCATGAGGGACCATTCCTGTAAAAATGACTTGTTCTTTTAGCCCGTACTTTTTTGCTTTTGTCTCAGCTACATGCTTTTCAGGCCCATCTCCCACAAAAAGCAGCCTTGTTCCTTTCATGCCGCGCTCAACCGCATTATTGTACGCGTCAACAATCGTTCCAACGTTCTTGACAGGCCTGAAATTTGATACATGGTAGAATACAAGTTCATCCAACCCTATTCCAAGCCTTTCACGCAATTCCTTGTTGATATGGTCATCTTCAGGCCTTTGAAAGTTTTCTTCATTAATGAAATTTGGTATCACAACGCCGTAATCATCAAGGTCGAACACAGCTCTTGCCTCATCCTGAAGGCTCTTTGAAACAAAGGTTATGCCGTCAGCCTGAGATAGCCTCAGCTCAAGACCTGGAACCATGACAGGCCTGTAGCCGTTCACGCTCACGTCTGTGCCTACGTTTGAGATAATAGCGACAGGGTTTCTTTTCTGTCCTGTAAGTTTTCCGCGCTTCATATCCCTGCGGAGAATGTCTCGTGCGTCAATAACAGCTTCGCCGTGAGTAACGCCGTAATGCGCATGAAGGACGTCAATGCTTAAGTCGTTAGCAAGCATTCTTATAGTTCCTGGAAATGTTAGGGCTGTCGGCGGTGTTTTAAAAGATCCGTAGGTTATGTCTGGTATTGGATGTATTTTGAGGAGTTTTTCTTCCTCTTTAGAAAGGTATGTTCCTGGATAGCTTACTATATGGACGTCATGACCCCTTCTAGCAAGCTCTAAAGCTAATTCAGTGCCCATAATTCCGCTTCCTCCAATGTGCGGCCTTGCGTACAGCACTTTTACTATTGTTAATGGCTCGTTTTTTTCCATAAAAAAACACCAAAGATATAAGCAACCATAAGGTAATCAAAGGAAATATTTAAATATTTTAAAGAATATTTTTTTTAAAAAAGTACTTTTTTGTCTAATTATTACTTTTATACAAAAAAATGAAAAGAAAAATTAGAAAATTATTATTTGAGCTATCCAATAATTGCAGGATTTCGACAAAACAGCTTGGCAAAAAGATAAATTCCAGCCAGCAATCAGCATCTTACCTTGTCAGGCAGTTGGAAAAAAAGAGAAAAATAAAGTATTATACTTTAGTGGATCCTGTGAAATTAGGTTATGTAAATATAATTGTTGGGTTTGATTATCTGAATTTTGAAAGAGAGGCTAAAAAACAAGTAATAGATAAACTGTTGGCAACTGAGCAGGTGATAAGGGTTGAGGAGGCAACACAAGGAGTCGACCTTGTCGTCGAGTACTGCGCAAGCAATTTGTCATCATTCAATAAGACGCACTCAGACATAATTTACAAATTCAGGAAGATCCTGCAAACAAAATTCATTCTCACAGTCATTGTAAAACATATTTACGCAAAAAATTATTTGGTGAACGGAAGGAATGACACCGACCTTATAATATGCGGGGACAGGGAAACTAGAAAGCTGTCAGAGAACGATATGAAAGTATTAAGGGAATTAATAGCAAACCCTGTCGAGACTTTCAGCTCAATGTCCAAAAATACAAAGGTTTCTGTGAAGTCAATAATCAAATCAAAAAAGCGCCTTGAAAAATTTTCTGTTATAAGGGGCTACAGCTGCTTCATTGACGAACCCAAGTTTGGGATACGTCGCTACTTCATATTCTTAAACCTTGCAGGCTACGGTGTTGAGGAGATTCGAAAGCTGCAGGAATTTGCCTTGACTAATAAGAACATTGTTGAAATGGTAAAGACAATAGGCAATTATCAAATAATGCTTATAGTGGAAGAATTAAATAAAACAGAGTTGATAAAAGAGTTGAGATCGCAGTTCCCTGTAGAAAAATACTTTGTGGTTGAGGTTGACAAGATTCACCTTTTAAGGTATTTCCCATTAGAAGCAATTAATATATAGCTCGAATAATATATTAAGAAACCTAAAAATTCTTATAAATGATTTAATCCTAAAAAGTTTTTAAAAGTTGGGGTGGTTCACATGAAAAAAGACTTAGCGCCGTTCTTCCTGCGCATTGGCCTTGGCATTTGGCTTGTTGTCCTTAGCTTAAAGTTTCTTTTCAAGGCAAAGGTGATTGCCCTTGCAGCAAACATTGTTGCAGAAATGGGCGTTCCTTTAGGAGTGTCAAGAATATTGATGATAATAGCGTCATGGGTTGGTGTCGTTCTGGGAATAATGTTTTTGCTAGGCTTCTTGACAAGGATTGCGGCCGTGCTTCTGGGCTTGGCAATGCTTTTCAGCATATTCGTTCTGAACTGGTTTCTGCCAGCAGCGCTTATGGGGCCGTGGGGCGGCTTTGTCCTGAAAGACATTGTCATCCTTGGTGCGAGCCTGAGCATGCTTTTCACAGGAGCTGGCTGGCTGAGCCTTGACGAGCTGCTGAAAAGCGTTTAAGACGAAAAAAACAGTAATCTTTATATATTAGTTATTATTAAAAAGTAACAACATATGGCTCTCTCAAATAAACTTTCAAGTAAACTCAGGCTGTTTTTTGCGTTTGTTCTAGTGTTGGGATTATTCACTGTTATTGCGCCGAAAGCAGAATCATTAGGCAGAAGCGAGTACACGCCTTGCTGGGAGGGCAGGACAAGGCTGAGCATGCCTTATGAGCATACTCCTTTTTGGAGCGGCCGAGTCAGGGTTTTAATGCCTCCAGAGTATTATCCAAGAACAGACCCTGTTTTTCTTCTGCCGAGAGGGCCAGAATATATTCCACAGGTTGACCCAAAATTCACTTTAGAGGACATTCAAAGAAGAAGGGGAGCTGTAAAGTGCTATGAATGCGGCTATGAAGACGAATATTACAGGAAAGGATATTTTTATGATGACGTTTATCCGCATAGGTTTTACATTGTCAACACGAAAAACGACAGCAGGGTCGGCCACGGCTATTTTGTGAGCCCATCCAGAGTTCTGAACAACAGGAACCTTATCCACAGCTA
>RFII01000023.1 GCA_003695265.1 Candidatus Woesearchaeota archaeon
ATCAATAATAATACAAACAAAATACAATAATTTGTGTTACAGAATGGCAGAAAAGATTCACATCTTAAACGTCCGGTTGCCGCAGGAGATTATTGACTGGATAGACTCACTTCTTGAAAAAGGATTTTACAACAGCAGGTCAGAGCTAATCAGAGATGTGATTAGAGATTACCTAAAAGAAAGAAAATGAGCAATTCATTAGTGTCTATAAGGATTCCGTACTCACTTTTTCAGGAGTTGAAAGAAGCTGCGAAAAAAGACCATTTCTTAGATGTCAGCGAAGCTGTAAGAAGTATTGTCCGCAAAAAATGGCTTGAGGAAAAGGATCCTCAACTGTTTGAATTGAGAAAACTTAGAAAAGAAATATCCTCAAAGCTCAAAGAAAAAAGCCATGATCAGCTAGTGGAAGAGCTGCGCCGCATAAGAGACAGCATAATAAAAGATGAAACTGAATAGAACAATCCAGAGAATAGCAGTCTTGGTTTTGCTAGCTGCAATGCTATCGGCACTAGTGTATGGATTGGAAGACAGGAAAATAAGCATAAAACTGAACTACAAGTCAGGCTCAGAGTGGGATCCTGATGATAATGGTGTTGAAACATTAAGGGGCGCTGTTGACCTTGACATTTCAAAAACAGAATTTAATTGGAATGCTGACATGGATAAAGTCTGCACGTGGTGGGTTATCAGCACAAAAACGCAGGAAACTAGTTTTTGCAACGGAGCTGAGAAATGCTGCGCATTATTAGACCTAAAACCGATGTACCCAAACTGGGACAAGACAGTTTATGTGGCCTATGGCAAGAGAGGAGCATCTTACAATAACACTGTTTTTGCACAGGTAATATACCTCGATGAAAATCTGGAGCAGGGAAACACTTATTTTGACAGCGTAGCTTCTGAATGGGATTCTATTAAAGTAAATTTCAAGCAGGAAAATGGGGAAAAAAGAGGCTCACCTGAGAATCTTGGCTATTTTGAGCAGGTTAGTGGAGAAATTGGAAAGCCTGTAAAATGGAAAAGGTTAGTAAGCGTTGATAAACCAACAGAAATAGGAATGATGCTCAAAGCCAAGAACATCCAGGTGAAGAAGATTGAAAACAATAAGGAGCTGCATGTCCAACCAGACATAAATATAGGCAATGAGGGAGCTAAGCTTGTTTTAGAAAAAGGCATGTACGAGATTGAGTTTGAGACAGACGCCCCAAAAAAAGAGGAAGTTGTTTTGAAAAACAACAAGAAGGAATGGAAGAAGAAAGTCACAATATTTAGTGACAGCGCCTTTGAGGGTGAATTCGAGTACAAGAACATTTACAGCTATGCTGATATCAAGGAAAGCAAAAAAGACAATATAAGGCTTATATGGAAAAAGAATGGGATTAGGTATGATGTAACTCATGATCCTGAGCTAAATGTTAAGTATTATGACACGAACAACAACGGCCTGATTGACAGGATAAGCTGGATAACTCCGCACCTGTCAACACAAGAATTTGAAATCATAATAAACATTGATGGCAACGGAAACAATGACCATATTGAGGTATCATTGTCAAGCCCAACGGGTCAGGAATTAATAATTGGTGATATAATAGAGTTCGACTTCAGCGTTTTGTACAACAGCAGCTTAGGAGCATTATGCAACGTGACAGTGGATGATTCAATAATAGCACCTTACATAAATGTAAGTCTAGGAGACCAGACAAACATTAACAACACTTTTGATTCTGGCTTGCATCACTGGCATGTCACCTGCTTTGACAACATAAGTGATATTGCAAGCAGCGCAACAGAATATTTTATTACAGACTCTGATGAGCCTGTTGTTGAGTTGAACACAGAAAATGGCATAGTTAGTTCTGGATCATTGTACCTTAACTTCACAGCGCGTGATAATTATGACCTTATAATGAAATGCAACCTAAGCATTAATGGGGAAGTCCACACAAGCAACATTAATGCTATAAATGATACTATGTTTTCGCTCCCCGTTAATGGTTTGGAAGATGGAATGTATGAGTGGCAAGTTGGCTGCAGCGATGATTCAGGAAATATTGGAACTAGCGAAACAAGAAGATTTGAGATAAGAAGGGAAGAGGAGAACTTCAGCGTTGACCTTCTAAGAGACAAGTATAACTTAGGAGAGGAAAGCTTTTTCATAATCTACGCGCCGGACAACGCAAACCTCACAATATTTATTGAAACTCCGGAAGAGTTGATAATAAGGGATTATGAGAACAGGAATTATCCGAGCGAAGAGCTTATTGACTTCATCCAGAAGCCGGGCGTGTACAATATTGACTTAGTCCTTTTTTATGATAATTACACGAGGCGCATCAACAAGAGCTTTACAGTGGAAAACACCTTGTTTGCGGAGATTGAGGCTAATGAAACAACAGTAAAAAAAGGAAAACCAGTGTACCTGAGCTCAAAAGCCGGCGGCGGGATTGGAAGCCTGACAAGCACGTGGGACTTTGGAGACGGAAAAACAGCAAAAGGGTGGTCTGTGGCGCATGAATACAAAAACTTAGGGACTTATCTGGTTAAGCTTACAGTAAACGACTCCTACAACAACCAAGCAACTGATACTATGATTGTCCATGTTAGGGAAGAAAGAAAACTCACGGTCACTGTTAAGGACAATAAGACAGACAAACCTATAAGTGGGGCAGAGGTTTTCCTCGACTCAGACAGAGAAATAACAAATGAGTCAGGAAAGGTTGTTTTCCATAAGTGGAAAGATGAGTACACTCTCAAAGTGCAGGCAAACGATTACATAGGGTATATAGACAAGTATGATTTAAGCAACGACGCTTCTATTTTTATAAGACTAGATAAGATAGATAGTGATCCACCCTCCATAAGCTTAATAAGCCCAAAACAAGGGGAAAGCGTAAACAGCAAAGAAGCCGAGTTCAGGTTCAAAATTAAAGATGATTCATCTACGAGCTGCAGCGTTTACGTAAGAAAAGAAAATGATAAGTGGAAGTATATAGGATCTAAATCAGACATAAGAGGTGATGAAGAGCAAACAATTCAATCTTCAGAGCTGGAAGAAGGCAAATATGAGTGGAATCTGAGCTGCACTGATTCAAGGCACAACACAGCATCCCTTATTGAGACATTTGTTGCAAGAAACAATGTAATTAGTGGAGAGGAAGGCAGTTACTCAAATGCAGAATATTTAGAAAACTCAATGTATGATGAAGGGAAATACAAAGAGGTTGTTGACAAGATTGATGAATATCTTGAGAGTGTGAGAGAATACAACAGCAATGAGAAAGATGTCGGAGAGGTTTTGGGGATTGAGGAAAATATGAGAAAGACAAGAAGAGTTCTTCAGCAAGTAATAAGAGACCTTGCAAACCTAAAAATCAATAAAAGGAATTTAAGCAAGGATGAGATGGATGAGTTGGCTGCTAATTACACAAAAAGAGCTGAGAATGCCATTAACAGCACAGTTGTAAAGATGAGCGTTTTAGGAAGTGATAACTTCATCAAGTATACAAAAAATTCAGACGTTGAGAAGATAATTATGATTATTTTAAGATCGCAGAATGTTTCTCTTGATAAGAAGCAGAGAGACAGGTATGTTTCAGATATAAAGAGCATTCAGGAGAATACTACAGTCACTGTGAAAGTTGATTTCGTGGAGATTGAATACCTTGACGGAAGAAAAGAGTACAGAACACTGATAAGAAATACTGTGACAAGCTCAGACATAAAAAACAAGAAATTTGTTGAAAACATTCCAAAAGACATTATTGAGAACGCTGACGAGATAATTTTCATGACTCCCGCAACAGTCATAAAGAAAGATCCTATAATAAGCTTCAGCCTTGATGAGTCTGGAGAAATAGCGTATTATGTCAAGAAGAAAATAAACCCAGAAGAGGCAAAGAAAATAGAATCAGTACTGGTTTCTGAGAAAGGGTTTCCAAAAGAAAGTATGAAGCACGTAACAGGATTCTTTATTTTTGACATGCTATCTGATATTGATAACCCTGGGCTGGTGATCCAGATAGCAGTGATAGTATTCCTGATTATCATTTTTATATTGTACCAGTTTGAGGTTTTTGATAAGGTTATGAGCATAAAGGTGTTCAGAAAGCTTATCAAAAAAATAAGTTCTGTTCTGCCTTTCAAAAACAAGAAGCTTAGCGAGATTGAGGAGATGATAAAAGGAAGCTACGCATCTTTAGACATAGGGCAGATAGAAGAGGCAGAAGAGACATATCCCAAAATAATGGAGCTGTTCAACAGCCTTGATAAAAATGAGCAGAGTAAGATTTACGATGAGACTGTTCTTCTTTATAATGAGATCATTCATGACAAGATTTTCAAGCTTATCAGGGATATTGATCATTCGCTTGATGTTGATGACAAGGAGAAAGCAGCAGAGCTGTACAAGGAATTGGAGAAATTCTACAAAGAGTTAAAGCCGGATTACAAGCAGAAAGTCGCAGAAGAGTGTCATAATATATTTATGAAAGTAAAGCAGGCTTTAACATTATAATAATTTACATAATAAGTAATAATTTTACATAATAG
>RFII01000024.1 GCA_003695265.1 Candidatus Woesearchaeota archaeon
GGTTACATAAACTTATCCGCAGCGCCAACATCATGGGACCTTATCTTTGAAGAAGAGGATAAGAGTGAGAATGTTGGTGGGGGGGATACATTTAATGTAACTCTTGGACTTAACAGCCACACACCAAATAAGGAGCCTACAGTTTCTGATGTTAATGGCGAAGAAGAGACATTTAGAGAGATGGGTGATACAGACAAGTATAGGAGCTTTATGAGATCTGCTCTTGCAACAGAGCTTATCTGGGATAAGAGCTCCTCTGACCAGTACACCTTTAAGGCAATCTACCATGGAAGCGAGGTTGGTGCCGGCGTATATATTGCCGCTCCAAGTCTTGGTCTTTCCAGCGGAGAAGAAACTGGAATTATCTCCGTAAAAGACACAGAGAGCGACAAATATGCAGGCAAAAACCTTGTTGTAATCGGTGGTTCTGCTATCAATAGTGTTGCTGCCGACTTGCTTGGTGGAAATTATCACGGCAAGGAGTTTGAGGCTAAAACAGGTGTTGGCCCTGGAAAGTTCCTTATCGCTTCATATGATAAAGGCGGTAAGAGAGCGCTTCTTGTAGCCGGTTACACCGGTGATGATACAACAAAGGCTGTCAAATACCTTGTAAACAACCAAGACAAGGTAGATACTTCTGTTGGAAAGAAGTATATTGGCGAAAGCGCAACAGAGGCCAAACTTGTGACTTCCGAATAAGCCTAAAACAAAATTTTTTATTTTTTTGTTTTAATTTTTAAGAAATTTTTTTAAATAGGTTTTTCTTTGGCACTTTATGATTCGCAAGATTCAGACACAAAAGGAAATTGAGAGAGCAAAAAGAAAAAAACAAGTAATTATTGGTGGTATTTTAATTCTGATTATGGTTGTTTCAACTGCAGGCTATGCAATAATAAGCTCAATAGATGGGCAAAAAAGCAAGGTAGAATTCAATGGGGTTGAATTTGAAAGAAGCAACGGCCTCTGGAAGTTTGAAATAGGGGGGCAAGAATTTTATGTCCAAAACCTGCCACAATCTCTTAAAAATGTTTCGGTTAATGGAAGTTTTTCCGTTGCTGATTATATAAACAAGCCACTTTATATCGTCGGCGGGTCTTCTTCTGAAGTTTCAGAGCTTATCAATTTTTTAGGTAGGTATGTTCTAAGATACCAGGAAGCCTGCCTTTTAGAAGAAAACTGTTCAAAAGATGTTCCTGTTAAAGACTGCACGAACAACATTGTAGCTTTTGTCCAATCTAACGTAACAAAGGTTTACAAAAACGAATCTTGTGTTTTCATAGAGGGAGATTTTTTAAAGGGTGTTGATGCTTTTATTTATAGAATGCTTGGAGTAGGAGATGGTTCGAAAAAGTAAAGGCAGAAAAAGCAAAAGAGAAAGCGAGGACAGAAGGGTTATTATTTTTTTTGTTGTGGTTCTCATAGTTTTCGCTGCATTTCTCATACCTTACTTTTATCTTGAAGGATTAAAAAGGTTTGATTTTGGTGGAATAAAATGGAAGATTGAAAAGTATAAGAGTGGAGACATATATCACGGAAGATTTGTTTCCTTAAACCCTCACTTCAACAACACGCATAATCTTTATTTGAGGGTAGACCCACGAAAGAACAATGTTAAAGTTGAGGGAAATCTTTCAAACTTTCGTTATGGCTCTGCTGTTTCTTTTGACAGAAGGGTTAGCGAATGCAAGGGAGACATTCCTGTAACAGTTATTACGCTTGGACAATTTTTGATGTACGGCATTGGAACACTTAAACTTGAAGTTGGATATTTTGACAAAAATTATTCCGTTGAAAAGAATGAAAGTTTTATTGATTGCAATTATAAAAACAAAAAAAGAACAATCGTTATATTGAAGATGGGAAATGAAAGCAAGGTTTCTGTTTCCCCTGAAAATCCTTCCTGTTACATAATAGAGGTTAGGGACTGCAAGGATATTGCCCCCATAGAAAAGTTTATGGTTCAGTCAGTCATAGACTTTAAGAGGGAAAACAAATGAACCTTCTTCTAATTGGCTTGGTGCTTTCTGCATTGCCTGTTTTTGAGATACGGGGAGGTTTGCCGCTTATTATGGAGTATGCAAAAAGCACAGGCGAGCCTCTTATGCCCTATTTTCTTCTCGCTGTTTTAATAAATATCTTTGCAATTTTTATTGTCTTCTTCTTCCTTGACAGGCTAAACGAAATATTCATGAAAGTTCCGTGGTATCGGCGGATTTTCGGAGTCTTTCTTAAACGCGCGAATAAAAAGGCAAGAAAGCTTGAGAAAAAGATGGGAACTCTTGGTTATCTTGCATTAGCTCTTTTTGTTTCTGTTCCTCTTCCTGGAACTGGAGCGTGGAGTGGCACCTTTGTTTCGTGGATTCTTAACCTTGACAGAAGAAAAAGCATATTTTTTATTGCTCTTGGAGTTATTCTTGCTTCCTTTTTTGTTCTTGCGGGAGTAAGCATTATTATTTAGATTTTTTAGGTTAAGAAAGTCTGAATACACTGGAAAGCTTTTTATTTGGAATATTTTGTAAGACGCAATGTATAAAGCCTGTCTCTTATAC
>RFII01000025.1 GCA_003695265.1 Candidatus Woesearchaeota archaeon
GTGTTTACCGTTGACTTAAGGTCAACAAGAAGGAGGGGATAATAATGAGCATAAAGCCAATCGGAGAAAGAGTGTTGATAAAACCTTTCAAGCAGGAGGAGAAAACAAAAGGAGGAATTTATATACCTGACTCTGCAAAAGAGGAAAAGAAAGAAGCGGAAGTCATAGCTGTAGGCTCGTTCAAAGATGGAAAAGAGTTGCCGTTAAAAAAAGGTGATAAAATAATTTATGGAGGCTACAGCTCAGACGAGATTACGATTAATGATGAAAAGCACTTAATAATAGATTTTAAGGATGTGCTTGCAAAAATTGAGTGAGGTGTTGAAAAATGGCTGATCCAAAACAGATAATGTTTTCTGAGAATGCAAGACAGGCGTTGCTTAAAGGAATGGACAAAGTAGCAAACACTGTAAAAATAACTTTGGGCCCGAAAGGCAGGAACGTTGTCCTTGACAAGAGCATAAACCCAATAATCACTAATGATGGCGTGACAATCGCAAAAGAAATAGAGTTAAAAGACAAGTTTGAGAACATGGGTGCAAAGCTGATAAAAGAGGTCGCTTCCAAAACTCAAGATAATGCTGGTGATGGAACAACATCAGCCGCTCTGTTAACACAATCAATGGTTAGGGAAGGCCTAAAAAACATTGCTGCAGGAGCAAACCCAATCGAGGTAAAAAAGGGAATTGAGAAAGCAACTGAGAGAGTTGTTGAGTACTTAAAAGAGAAAAGCATTGACGTGAAAGACAAGGAAAAGATAAAACAAGTAGCCACTATCTCGGCAAACAACGATGAAGTGATAGGAAAGTTGATATCAGACGCTATGGAGAAAGTTGGGCATGATGGTGTAATAACAGTTGAGGAAGGCAAAAGCATTGAGACAGAGCTGGAAGTAGTGGAAGGAATGCAGTTTGATGAAGGCTTCATATCTCCTTACATGGCAACGGACCATGAGAAAATGGTATGCGAGCTGGAGGAGCCTTACATACTTCTTGTTGACAAGAAGTTAAGCAGCATGAAAGAATTGGTTCCTGTTTTAGAAAGAGTGGCGTCTGATGGAAAACCTCTTTTCATAATTGCTGAGGATATTGAAGGCGAGGCTCAGGCAGCATTAATACTTAACTTAATTAGAGGCGCAATAAAGGTGTGCGCTGTCAAGGCTCCTGGAATAGGAGATGAGAAAAAAGAGATAATGGAGGACATTGCAATACTCACAGGAGCAAAGGTCGTCTCTGAGGATAAGGGTATGAAATTAGAGGATTTCAGTGATGATTGGTTTGGAAGCGCGAGAAGAATACAAGTTGATAATGAGAAAACAATAATAGTTGATGGGAAAGGAAGCAAAAAGGCAATTGAGGCAAGAAAGCATTTGCTGCAATCCCAAATAGGATTGGCTGACTCAGATTACAAGAAAGAGGATTTGAAGAAGAGGCTTGCAAAGCTTGGCGGAGGAGTCGCAGTGATAAAAGTCGGGGCAGCAACTGAAACAGAAATGAAAGAGAGAAAAATGAGAATAGATGACGCCTTGAATGCTACAAAAGCAGCTGTAGAAGAGGGTGTTGTTGCAGGAGGAGGAGTAACGCTACTCAAGGCTATAAAAGTTTTAGACGAGCTAGAATTAGAGAACGACCAGGTTATTGGGCTGAATATTGTTAAGAGAGCTTTAGAAGAGCCTGTGAGACAAATAGCAATGAACGCAGGAAAAGAAGGAGCAGAAGTTGTGTCAAAATTAAAGGCCGAGAAAAATGAGAATGTAGGTTATAACGCAAAGACAGACAAGTATGAAGACCTATTCAAAGCTGGAGTAATTGACCCAACAAAAGTGGTTAGGAATTACGTCCAGAATTCCTCTTCAATAGCATCAATGGTACTAACAACAGAAGCATTAGTCACTGATTTTGACGTTGAGAAAGACGAGAAAACCACGGCAATTGTAATATAAGCATTTGTTATACACATTAAAAAAATAAGGAGGTGATGAGCATGAGAAGGGTTCGGAGCTTATGGGATGAGATGAGAAGGATTCACGAGCAGATGGATTACTTGTTCAACAATTTTTTCAGTGTCGAGCCATTTGTGAGGAATAATTTATTGCTTGATAACATGTCTGAAAACAAGGGCTTAGTAACTAGCAATTACAAGACTCCAGCATCAGACATTTATGAGACAGACAAAGAAATAATAGCAGAAATAGACATGCCTGGCGTTGAGAAAAAAGATATTGAGGTTAATGTGAGTGAAGACGGAATTGAGGTAAAGGCAGAGAAAAAGCACGAAGCTAGTATAGAGGACAAGAAAAAGGGCATGTTCAGGTTTGAAAGGAATTACAGTGGTTTTTATAGGTGTTTCAGCCTCCCCTCAAATGCTGATCCTAACAAAGCAACTGCAGAATTTAAGAATGGTGTGCTGAAAATAAAGGTTCCTAAGCTTAAAATTGCGCAAAAGAAAAAGAAGCTGCTCGAGATTAAATAACTTTAATATTAAAATGTGATCTGAGGTGATACAAATGGAATACAAGCAAGGATACAACCGCAAGCTTGTTGGAAATTTGTATGACTTCAGAACAGAAGAGTTCTTTGAAAAAAAGAATGAAGAGGCTGAGATTGAAAACTAGATGTAGGAGGTGATGCCCATGCTGTATGAAGACAAGGATGGGAACCTCATGCATCCAGAAGAAGTTGAGGCCTTATCCCCTTGTGAGATAGAGGAGAGAGGTTTCCATGTCTATGATGAAGATTTGGGAATCTGTTCTTAATTTGATTGTTTCATTTATTATTTTTTTATAAATTTTGTGAGAAAAAACATATTTTTTAACGTTTTCTCTCCAAAAACTTTATAAAGTACTTGAAATTTCTTTTTGTCATGAAAAGGATAGGAAGAACAAGAAGGAAGTCAAGGCATAAGCTGAGTAAGAGCGTTCGCGAGCGAGGAAAAATCAGCGTTAATAGGATGATGCAAAGTTTTGAGGCAGGAAGCAAGGTAAGAGTAAAACTTAATGGATCTTACCAGAAGACTTCCGTGCACGCCAGGTTTCATGGAAAGATTGGCATTGTCAAAGCAAAAAAAGGAAAGGTTTATGAGGTCAGCATAAAAGATGGTGGGAAAGAAAAAACTTTGTTGTTGCATCCTATTCATCTGATTAAGGGGTAAAAATGCATCCGGAAATAATTGAGATGAAGCCGATAAACATGGTGCAGGTGAAAAGCCATTTAAAGTCCATAAAAAAGCGAGACAAAGAGCTGGATTTCAGAGGGAACAAATTAGAAGAGTACGTGAATAAATTTGTGAAGCTAAGCGATAAGGAAGCTGCTGAGCTGTATGAAAAAATCTCAAAGCTTAACATTTCAAGGCTTAAAGATGAGCATATTCATAAAATAATTGATATTCTGCCAGAAACAGTAGATGATTTAAAAGTCGTGCTTCAAGGATACACGATAACTCTAAAGAAGGATGACATGACATCTATTGTCAATGCTGTTAAAGAGTTCGCAAAATAAAGTTCTTATTCTCTCTTTAAAAGCATGTTTCGACAGATTTATATAGGAGTATATAGTCTATTATTAATGTAAATGGGGGTATGAATAAATGGAAGGGATAAGACCTAGAAGTAAAGAGGAATATGTTATCGTGCTAGATTACCTTCCGAATGGGTACCCTTTTGAGAACAAGCCGGGGCATAGAAAAACGCCTATCGTACAGGCTATTGGAAAGGATTATTTTAGCCTATTAGAACTGGTGCCAAAAAAAGACGTGTTCTTGCAGCCGTTAGACGAGCTTTACATTGGTGAAGGCAAAAGGGACAAAATTCACCATATAATTGGAAGACTCGACCTTAATAAGCTCACTGGCACTGCAAAGAATGAGCTTCAATTCGTTATTCAGAACCTTGTTGAAAAGAATGAAAAAAAATTCGTTGATTTTTTTAACAATGCACAGCCTCTCACAACGAGAATGCATCAGTTAGAGCTCCTTCCTGGGCTTGGGAAAAGACATATGTGGGAGATAATTGAGGAGCGAAATAAAGAGCCTTTTAAGAGCTTTGATGATTTAAAGAAAAGGGTAAAGCTACTGCCTGACCCAAAGAAAGCAATAATCAAGCGCATACTCTCAGAAATAAATGGTCTTGAGAAACACAGATTGTTTGTTGACGTTTAAATAGGGGGTGATGTTTTTGTTGCAGAAGATAAGGTTTTACAGAGATGATAAACCAAATATTGTGTGGTTTAGGCGCGTGAGGCGTTTCAATGACAAGAGAGGGAGCATAAGGTTTATATCAGAGAAGAATCTGCGTGACCAGACCGAATTGTATAATTGAGATCAGGATTAGAGCATAAAAAATAGGAGATTAGAATTATTAATTTGTTATTGACTTTTTTCTCTCTTCAAGAGTCTGCATTGAATCCCATGTGTTGTCAAACATTATTTGAAGAGCGTTTGCAAAGAAGGGGGTGTTCGCCCATATCCCTCCATCAGCAGATGATTCTGCTTTTTTATCGTCAGAAAGCATGAAAGCAAGCTCAGTGCCATCAATTATAACAAACCTTGCATTAATTTGCTCTGTGTGTCTTATCTCTGCATCATCAGCGATTTTTGATATTAATGAGAGGTTTTCTTTTGTGATGGTTGTTGCTATTCTTACCTGGATTCCTCTCTTGCACAGTTTCTTTATGTTTTTATGCAAGTAATTGATTTTTCTTACAATGCCTTCTGCTGTGGTCATTATTATAACTGACTTCTTCGCGTTGTTCAGCATTAAGCCAAGCTGGTTGTACATGCTTCTCCTGCTGTTAAAGCTTGCTGCCAGGTCGCTGCTCTCAACCTTGTTGATTCCCTGCTGGTACAGCATGTTTAATTCTTCCAAAATCTCGCTGCTTCTTATTTCCTCAATAATCTTTGTTTTTATTTCTGCTTCTTTTTGCACTCTTTTCTTTACGCGCTCAATAACCTCTTGAGGAGGCACAGCAATGTACTTTATTGGCTTGCCTATCTTCATTATGATAAAGCCCTTTTTCTCAAGGCTTTCAAGAACATCATAGCTTCTTGACCTAGGAACATTGCTTATGTCAGAAAGCTCTCCTGCGCTGGAAATTCCTTTTGAGAGCAACGCAGTCCATATCTTTGCTTCGTAGCTGTTAAGTCCGAAATCTCTAAGCTTATTTATGAATGTTGTGTCGACTATCATTTTATCTCATGAAAAGAAGAACTTATATTTAAAACTTTCCATATATTAACTACTCCAGAGTGAAAATAAAAAAGGGTTTAGTTGGCTTTTCTGCCTTTTGCCCTGTGGCTGGGCCTCATCTTTTCTGCGCCAAGCCCTTTATTATGAAGGCCTCTTGATTTTCTTCCTGCAGAAGTGAGCCCGCGGAAAGCCCTGCCTTTCTTGTTAGTAATCCATGACAAGTTCTTGTCTGCTTTTATTGCTGGGTGAGTCCTGTCCACGAGAATTACTTCGTACCATATGTATTTGCCGTCTTTTGCAACAAAGTAGCTGTTAAGAACTTCACAATTCTTGTACTTTCGGCAAGCTCTTTCCTCGCAGATTTGCCTGTAATTCTTGGCTATCACCTGTTTTCGGCGCATGTGCTTGCTTCTTCTGCCAGACTTGAACTGTGGTCTCTGCCTTCCTCCGCGAACAACGCGCTGCCTCACAACAAAAATGCCCTGTTTTGCCTTATAGCCAAGGGCCCTTGCCCTGTCAATCCTCGTTGGCCTTGAGAGCCTTACTGTAGCAGGCTGCTTCCTCCACTCAATTAGTCTTTCCCTCCAAACAGAACCAAGGTTTTGTTTTGGTTTCTTCCAAATATCTCCCACATATTTGTACATTCCCATTTTCTCACATCCATAAGATTCAGGCAAAAGCCCACATGTCTTATATCAGCTTGGATTTAGTGAGAGTATTTAAATGTTACTCTTTAAATGTGCTGTTAGCTTAATTGTGATAATTCTTGATGTTGAATGGGTGGTGCGGGTGGGACTAAAAAAATTTATAATTTTTATAATCTCCCAACTCAACCGAATTTACTTAACCCTTTTGATATGTCTTATCAAGTAAAGTAAAATGAGCTTTAATCATTAAGGTAATGTGGGCGGAGCAAAGCATTGTAAGCCTTTTTAATTCAACAAAACAAAAATAAACCTCTTGCCAACATGCTGGATAAATTATTTTTTCGACAAGTTTAAATACTAAAAAAACCAGATTGTGCTTAAAGGGGTGAGTTTATGATAGAGTTGGGCGGAAATATAGAATTGGTCGGGTTTTCAGAGATTGACGGCGGAAGCATGATAGTTCTTAAGAAGATTGTGGGCAATTACGTGAAAAAGCTGAGCAGCATAGCAGATAACTTCGAAAAATTAACATTAACTCTAAAGAAAGTTCATGAGCGTGAAAAGTCAGAGAAGTATGAAATTCACGGCAAATTAATGGATGGTGGAAAAGCGTACACTTCAGAAGTCACAGACAGAAACCTTTTCTTTGGTGTGAACAAGGCTTTGGAGAAAATAGAGAGCGCTCTGAGCAAAGAATAATTATTGAGATTTGGATTCGGGCTTTGATTCTTTTTCTGGCTTAGGATTAGCCGCGTTTTTTGCAGGCTCTTTTGTTCCTGAAGCTTTTACTTTATTTTTTTTGATCTCAGTTTTCTGCTCAGAACTGTTTTGTGCCGGCTTTTCTTCTTTCTCGGAATGGAGCGCTTTTTCCGGCTTGGCTTCCTTCCCAGATTCTTCTTTTTTCTCTGGTGTTTTTTCAGCTGGTTTCTCCGGCTCTTTTACTGCACCTTCTAATCCTGATTCTTTTTTCTTTTCCTTCTTCTTTTTGTCCTCTTCTTTTTTCTCCTCTATGGGAAAGCCGACCAGCTCAACCTTGACAACGTTGTCTTCTGTCTTAAGAGCATTAACCTTGACGTGATGAGGTGGGTTCTTAATGCCATGTTTCCAAAGCGCCTCATTAAGGTGTGGGCCTATTTTTATGTTCTCGGATTTCATATGCCTTCTTAGGAACATTCTGACAGCTGAAACAGCTTTTTTTGCCCTTTTGTACTTAGGGGATTTCTGGAATTCTTTTCTGAGTGGTATGTTAAACGTTTTCTCTGCCATTTTCACGCCTTTGTCTTTGTGCGCTTCCAGCTTCTTTTCACAGCCGTGTGCCTGCCCGGATGAACCCTTCTGCCCTGGCCGTTTATTTTTGGCACTATCCAAAACGGAGCCCATCTCGTTTGAGAGTTCTTCTTAGCAAGCCTCTGCTTCTTTGACGGGTGTTTGTTCCTTGCCATTTTTTTATTTGCGTTTTATTTTGAAGTCGTGCTTTTCCGCGCTCATCTCGCGCAATAGTTCCTTGAATTGCGCGTCATCAATCCTCGTAATCTTTTTTTGCTCAATCAATTGGCCTAACACGGCCAGTATCAATACTGCTCGCTGAGGGTCAACAGCTTTTATGTTGCTGTACCTCTCAACAGCCTCTTTTGTTAGTACGCGCTTAACAATCATTTCCAAGGCTCGGATCTGCTGCTCCAGCCTTGCCTGCTCCTCTGCTGCTTCTGATTGCTGCTTTTGCAGCGCTTCCAACAACCTCTTTTTCTTAAGCTCTTCTAACTCATCACTCATTTTTTGGCATTTTCAGCTTTTTTCTCAGCAGGGGAATCTTCTTTTTTGGTTTTAGCATCTTCTTTTGCCTGCAGCTCTTTCTCAGCAAGTTTTTCCGATGCTTTGAGTTTTGAAGCATTCTTTTTAGGAACTCCGCCTAGCATTTTGCTAGCGGTTTTCTCAAGCAGTGAAACGCCTTTTGGTGTTATGACTCGGCCTTTATGAACGCCTTTTTCATGCTGCTTTACGAGACCGGCAGCTTCCAACTGCTGAAGCGCTTTTCTCGCAATGCTTCCTGATCCAGGGTAAGAGTGTTCTGGCTTATGCCCCCTATTTTTCTTACCGCCGTATTTTCTCCTTAGCTTTGAAACACCTATAGGACCTAGCTTATAAACAGACCTTAGAACAGCAGCACACCTCACGTGCCACCAGTCTTCCCTCGCAGGAGGCCTTTCTTTATGGCGGCCTGTCTTGACAAAAATAGACCAGTCAGGAGCTTTTATCTGCTCTAATTTTTTTAGCTCTTCCGCAAGCCTTTCAATAAAATCATTAACTGGAACTTCGTATATGTTTACCATAAGCTTTCCTCTTTGTGGAGAAGCATACTTAGAACCTCTAAACCGAAAGCAAGGAATAACGTCTTATTTAAAAAGTTTTCGAAAAAAAGGCACAGCCAGCTTAATCGTGATAGTTCTTGATGGTAAAGGGGCGGTGCGGGCGGGACTAAAAAATTTACATATTGCATAAAAACTTTTACAATCTCCCAACACAAAAAAATTGGCCTAAACCCGAAAAAACAATTGTTAATGATAAATTCTAAGCAGGCTAGGAGTATTCACAACATTCTGAAAGTATTTAAATCATAACATATTCCCAAACAAAATGATGGAAGTAAAGAAAAAGCCCAACACAAAACAAGAAATCATGAATATTCTGCATCCTTACGTGAAAGAATGGTTCTTTAATGAGTTTGAAGAATTCTCCTTGCCACAGCTGTTTGGAGTTATGGAGATTCATTCAAGAAACAATGTTCTGATAAGTGCTCCGACCGGCGCTACAAAGACTCTGACTGCGTTCCTCTCAATCCTGAACGAGCTGATTGACAATGCTGAGAAAGGAATTTTAGAGGACAGGGTTTACGCTGTTTACGTTTCTCCTTTGAAAGCTTTGAATTATGATATTGAGGTCAACCTTGTTGAGCCGCTTAAGAAGATTGAGAAGATTGCCGGCAAAGAGCTCGGAATTAGGGTTGCTGTCAGGACTGGAGACACGTCACCTTCAGAAAGGGCTAAAATGCTTCGTAAGCCGCCGCACATCCTGATAACAACTCCTGAATCATTAGCGATTCTCTTAACAACGATAAAGTTTAAGGAATTGCTAAGAAATGTGGAGTGGCTGGTTGTTGACGAGATTCACGCCATGGCTGAGAACAAGCGTGGCGTGCATCTCTCGCTCTCCATGGAGCGACTGCAGAGGCTTGCAGAGCACGTCACAAGAGTTGGTCTCTCAGCGACTATCAGCCCTTTGGAAGATGTTGCTAGGTTTCTAGTGGGTTATGAGAATGGAAGAGAGAGGGATTGCAAGATTGTGGATGTGCAGTTCATAAAAGAGCTTGACCTAAAGGTTTTGAGCCCCGTGCCTGACTTGATAAACACAACTCATGAAGAGATGCATGAGAAGATGTACGAGCTCATAAACAGGCTGATTCAGGACCATAAAACAACCCTTATTTTTACAAACACCAGATCAGCCACTGAGAGAGTTGTTGATTATTTAAAGGATAAGTTCCCTAAGAATTATGGTGTTGACGAGGACGGCTCGTTGAGGATTGGCGCGCACCATAGCTCTTTGTCAAAAAGGCTTAGGAGAAAGGTTGAGGAGGAGCTGCGCGAAGGAAAATTAAAAGTTGTTGTGAGCAGCACTTCATTAGAATTAGGAATTGACATTGGCTACATAGACCTCGTGATACTACTTGGAAGCCCGAAATCTGTTGCCAGGGCACTTCAGAGGTGCGGCAGGTCAGGGCATAAGCTGCACGAAAAGGCTAAAGGCAGGATTATTGTTCTTGACAGGGACGACCTCGTTGAGTGCGCCGTCCTGCTCAAGTCAGCCGTTGAGAAAAAAATAGACAGGATTCACATTCCGAGGAATTGCCTTGACGTGCTGGCTCAGCAGGTTTATGGCATTGCAATATCTGAGAGGATTCATGTTGACGAGCTTTTTGAGCTTGTTAAGAGAAGTTATTGTTATCATGACTTGGAACGGCTTGATTTTATGGAAGTTATTGACTACCTTTCAGGCAAGTTTGCCTCTCTGGAGGACAGGCATGTTTACGCGAAAATATGGTTTGACCCTGAGACAGGAATGATTGGCCGTAAAGGCAAGATGAGCAGGGTTATTTACATGACTAATATTGGCACAATACCTGACGAGAGCTTTATTAACGTGAAGTTAGGCAACCAGACCATAGGCAAGATTGATGAGGCGTTCCTTGAACGCCTCAAAAGAGGTGATGTTTTCGTGCTCGGAGGCGAGAAGTATGAGTTCTTGTACGCTCGTGGGATGAACGCTTACGTGAGTTCTTCTGTTTACAGGCCTCCCACAATACCCAACTGGTTTTCTGAAATGCTTCCCTTAAGCTTTGACTTAGCCAATGAGATAGGAAAGTTCAGGAAGCTTATTGATGAAAAGTTCAGGCATAAAAAGCCAAAACAGGAAATTATTGAGTTTATTAATAATTACTTGTACGTTGACAAGAACGGCGCCGAGGCAATATATAATTACTGCAAGGAGCAGTTTGACTATGCTGTTATTCCGACTGACAAGAGAATCCTAATAGAGTTTTATGATGATGAGAAGCAAAAGTACATTGTGTTTCATTCGCTTTTTGGCAGGCGCGTGAATGACTGCTTGAGCAGGGCTGTTGGTTACGTTGTTTCAAGGCTTCAGCACAGTGACGTTGAAATAGGCATAACTGACAACGGGTTTTACATTGGCGTTAAGAGATTCCTAAGCATGGAAAACGTGTTTAAAGTCTTGAAGTCAAGCAAGCTAGAAGTGCTGATGAAACTTGCAATCGAAAACACAGAAGTATTGAAGAGGCGTTTTAGGCATTGTGCTGTCCGCTCCTTAATGATTTTGAGGAATTACCGCGGTCGGGAAAAAAGGGTTGGCAGGCAGCAGGTGAGTTCAATGATATTGATTAATGCGTTGAAGAGGATAAGCGATGACTTCTCAATACTAAAGGAGGCCCGCCGCGAGGTTTTGGAGGATGTGATGGACATAAAGAACACGGAAAGCGTTCTTAAAAAAGTGGAGAATGGCTCGATAAAGTTAGAGACAATAACAACAAGCATTCCAAGCCCCTTTGCTTTCAACATTGTTTTGCAGGGCTACACTGACATGTTCAGGATTGAGGACAGGATAGAATTCCTTAGGAGAATGCATCAAAACGTTCTGGCAAAGATATCTTTAAAGAAGAAATCATAATGCTTTAATCTCTTCCCGTAGCTGAGATATTTCTGTTAAGAGTTGTGCTATCAAATGGTCTGATTCAAGCTTTTTTGTTTCTAACATTGATGTTATTTTAGCTCTGGTTGTTTCTGCTTCGGCAAGCAGCCTTCCATACTTCACAGGGTCTGCTGACTTATAATACCTCATTGACACTTGCGCGGGATTATATTTTTTGATTATTTTATTTATTCTCCTGTAAGCATTTGCCTCTGCTCTTTCTTTTTTCGCAATTCTCTTCTTTAGATCAGAAACAGCATTTTTTATTAGGTTGTATGCTTCCACATAGTTTCCTTGCCTTATTGTATAAACGATTTTCTTGTGTTTCTCAAAAATAGAATTCCATTCGCTGCCTTCTTTCCTGTAGCCAAGAATGCTTATTATGAAATCCCTGTCTTTGTAATCAAAAGTCCTTGACCTTGATGACGGCATCATCACGTCAATAAATGGTGTTAACTGCCTTAGAATTTCTTGGCTTAAAATAAAGTGCTTTGATTCAAGCTCGTCAAACGATTTTTTTTCTATGTCCTGCAGCTTTTCCTCAATCTCAACTATTTTATCCTTTGCAGATTGGTCGAAAACCCTCTTTTTTCTGAAAATAAGCATACAAACTTTTTTTATTAAAATCGTGATATAAATATTTTTTTGTAATTGGCAAGTTTTTTATACTAAAAACTCATTTTATGCAGCAGAGGGGTTTTTATGAGAATAATTGCTGATTTGCATCTTCACGGGAAGTATTCCAGGGCTACGAGCTCCGCACTTGACATACCAAATCTTGAGAAATGGGCTCGTGTTAAGGGTGTTGATCTTCTTGGAACAGGAGATTTCCAGCACCCGTTGTGGTATAAGCACTTAAAGCAAAGCCTGAGAATTGACGAGTACGGTGTTTTGAGGACTAAAACAAATTTTCCTTTTTTGTTCTCAACAGAGATAAGCCTTATTTACACTCAAGGTGGTAAAGGAAGGAAAATCCATAATATTGTTCTAGCGCCAAGCTTTGAGGTTGTAGATCAGGTGATTGATGAGCTTGGCAGGAAAGGAAGGCTTGATTATGACGGAAGACCTATTTTTGGAATGAGCTGCGTTGAATTTGTTGAGATGATGAAAGAAATAAGTGATGATATAGAGATTATTCCTGCGCACGTTTGGACTCCGTGGTTTAGTCTTTTCGGCTCTAATTCCGGCTTTGACTCAATAAGGGAGTGCTTCGCTGACCAGACAAAGCACATTCACGCCATTGAGACAGGGTTGAGCAGCGATCCTGCCATGAATTGGCGCCTCAGCCAATTGGACGGCTTAAGCATTGTCAGCTTTTCTGACTCGCACAGTTTTTGGCCTTGGCGCCTAGGCAGGGAGGCAACGGTTTTTGACACGAGGCTTGAGTATGATGAGATTATCAAAGCTATTAGGACAGGGAAAGGCCTTTCAGGAACAATAGAAGTTGATCCGAGTTATGGGAAGTACCATTTTGACGGGCACCGCGCTTGCAATGTTGTGCTCGAGCCAAAAGAATCCATCAAGCTAGGCAATGTTTGCCCGCGCTGCAAGAGAAAGCTTACAATAGGAGTCGCTAACAGGGTTGAAGAGCTGGCAGACAGGGAGGAAGGTTATAAGCCTGAAGGAGCAAAGCCGTTTAAGACTTTAATACCCTTATCTGAGCTCATAAGCGCAGTGCTTGGAGTGAAGCAGTTATACTCAAAAAAAGTGTGGGAAATTCATAACTTGTTGTTAAAGCGTTTCGGCTCCGAATTTAATGTTTTGTTGAACGCTGATTTTAATGAGCTAAAAAATATTGTTGGGGAAAAGCTCGCTGATGTGATTATCAAGAACAGGAGAGGAGAAATAAAAGTTAGGCCTGGCTATGACGGCGTTTACGGCACCCCCCTAATTGGGAAAAGCCCGGAGCAAAAAAGAGAGGTTGGTTTGGAAGAAAAGGAGAGACAGGTGGGCTTGAGAAAATACTTTTAGAGCATAACAACATTTAAAAATAATTGCTTTTTTCTTTTTGCCATGTTGAATCGTGTTGTTATTACAGGGATGGGTGTTGTGAGCCCAATAGGAATTGGGTTAAACGCTTATGAAGAAGCTTTAAAGGCAGGCAAGTCAGGGGTTGGGCCTCTTACAAAAGCAGAGGACAACGAGGGTTTGAGTGTGACCATAGCAGCTGAAGTGAAAGATTTCTCTCCAGAGGATTACCTTGACAAGAAGACTGTTCAGCGCACTGACCTTTTCACGCAGTACGCTCTTGTTGCGGCGCAGCAAGCGTTGAGTGACGCAGGACTTTTGAATAATGGGAAAATAAGTATGAACCCAGACAAAGTCATAGCTGTAATTGGTACTGGAGTTGGGGGTTTTGGGACAATTCAGGAGCAAACAAAGGTTATGTATGAGAAAGGCCCAAAAAGAGTTCATCCTCTTACTGTTCCTAAACTAATGCCTAATGCTGCTGCTGGAATGAGCTCGTTAGAGTATCACATTCTCGGAAACACGAAAACAGTGAACAGCGCTTGCAGCTCAGCAAACGATGCTATTATTGACGCTTATGACAAGCTTCGGCTTGGCAGGGCGCAAGTAGCAGTAAGTGGGGGTGTTGAAGCTGCGATTACAAAAATTACTGTTGCCGCATTCGCTAATATGGGCGCTTTGACAAAAGAGTTTAATGATGATCCTGAGCACGCTTCAAGGCCGTTTGACAAGAACAGGAGCGGCTTTGTGATTGGTGAAGGAGCAGGAATACTTGTTATGGAAACATTATACCATGCTCGAAAGAGGGGAGCAGAGATTTACGCGGAAATTCTCGGTTATGGGGCGAGCAGCGACTCATTCCATATCACTGCTCCTGCAGAGGATGGTTCTGGAGCTGTCAGAGCATTGGAAGGCGCTTTAGCAATGTCCGGAGTTTCTGCAAGCGAGGTTGATTACATTAATGCTCACGGCACTTCTACTAAGCTGAATGACCGCATGGAAACAGCTGCTATAAGGGCAGTCTTCGGAGATCATGCTGACAGGCTTCTTGTGAGCTCTACAAAATCAATGCTGGGCCATTTGCTCGGCGGCGCCGGCGGAGTTGAGCTAATCGCAACCATTCTCGGAATGAAGCACGGCTTTGTGCCTCCAACAATTAATTATGAGACTCCAGACCCTGAATGCGACCTTAATTACGTGCCTAACCATGCTGGTGACGAAAAAATATCTGTTGCAATATCTAACTCTTTTGGTTTTGGCGGGCATAACGTCAGCATTCTGGTTAGGGACTGGAAGGATTAATTAAAAAACAGAAAAGAATGTTTAAACGCCTGTCACGCAACCCTGTTCTACTTGGCCTAAGAATAAATCATCATATCTTCCGCCTAAATCATTAGGTATAAAACTGCTTAGTGGATGCCCATAATAATAAGCTGTTTCTAATTCGTACCTTAAATTGCAGTCATACCAGCAGCCCACATCATAAGGAATGGCGCTTTGGTTGTACCAGCAACGAGCACTGTACCAATTACAATCCAAATGCTCATAACAACAGTTAATGTCTTCACAACATCCCGGCGGGCCAGAGTAACAATCACACATGTAACCTCCGCAGTGCGCTGGAACCCATTCGCAATACTGATGAGAAGCACATTCTGATTCTGTATCATACATGCATAAGTCTGGTGGCACTTCGCAAGCCTCATAATAATTTCCCACATCCGTGTCTGTGTCAAAGCTTAAGGATTGGTCATTAACATAGGATGTGGCGCATACGCATGTTTCAGGATCAACCCTTGTGTCCATGTCGCATGCCTGGCATGGTCCTAAGTCATACTGTGTGAAGTGGCCTATTGAAAGGCCGTTTATGAGTTCATAAGATGTTAGGTTAATGTCGCATTGCTCGTTCCCTTCTATTATTCCATTGCCGCAAACTGGCTGCGCAGAGCCGCAGTCTGGCTCGCAAAAACAGGGCAGCACGCTTATAGCATTAGTAACATTCCAATCAGATATGTTCCAACAAGGCTGCCTGGAAGGATCCCTTGTCTCAGTATTTCCAAAAGATGCGTTATCACAAAAGAAGAAAAAAAAAAAAGTGCAGCACGTATCCATATCACCAGTAGGCTTCATTACAAAAGGACTGCCACTGCCGCCGCCTCCGCCACCTCCGCAGAGCAAAGCAGCCTGGCCAAGACCACCTAGACCAACCTTAAACTGACACATCACAGCGTTACCAGTAGCGCTAACACCAGAACCCTGCTGAGCAGCACCACCTCCCTTAAACCAAGCAACATGCCAAGCCTTACTAGCATTATTAACCCAGTTAGAAGTCCAACCAGCACCGGGATTCATATTCCTAAAATCCTGAATTCCAGTAGAAACAGCCAGACAAGGATCCATTTCACTATCAACCAAACACCCCTCAGAAGGCTCCAAATGTTGATCGCCCGGAGGATAATTAAGAGCATTACAAAAAGAACCCGGATCAAGCTGACAAGAAGGACAATCCAAGGCACAAAAATTATCATACCCTTCCTCGCCAGCGTCACAAACACCATCACCACAAGTGCCAGTCAAAGCAGAACCAACGCCAGTAGCGCTTTCAGAAGCAACACTAACACCACTCCTCAAATTACGCTCAACA
>RFII01000026.1 GCA_003695265.1 Candidatus Woesearchaeota archaeon
AGGTGCTCAGAAATTGTATATTTCTGGCACCCCAGAAATGTGCGAAGCACATTTCTCGTGGTTTGAGCAAATCCTGTCATGCGGGATGTTCAGAGTCGAGCCTAAAATCCCATAAGCAATGGAAGAGTTTGGCGAAAGTCCCCGCAGGTCCGCTTTTAAAATGAAAAGATCAACACAGCTGGCGTTAGCATTCCTTATTGGTTTTGTCCTGATAATAATTGTTTACAGAAACATAGGCTTATTGAACCTTGTAAAAACACTCGCAGCAACATCACTGAGGCTTTTCCTTCTTTACGTTCTTATAATCATCACCCTGCTTAACCTTCTAAACTTCAGGTGGTGGCTCATACTTCGCTCGCAAGGTCACACAATACCATTCTTTAAAATGCTCAGCTACCGCATGGCAGGCTACGCCGTAAGCTACGTCACGCCAAGCGCACACATCGGCGGAGAGCCTGTAAGGGCATACTTGCTGAAAAGAGAAAAAATACCCTTTTCAACAGCTTTCTCATCAGTGTTGATTGACAGGTCTGTTGATTTGACTACTAACGCGTTTTTCTCAGTTCTGGGGTGCGTTATTGTCATCATAAATTTTGTACTTACCCCCAACACAATCCTGCTGGCAATAACCCTGACAGCAATATTTGTTCTTTTTATATTCCTGTTTTATTATAATGTTCTCAGAGGGAAAGGGTTCTTTATACCCTTATTTAGGTTTTTAAAATTGAACAAGTTATTCGGCAGGAACGAGAAAAAATTAGAGCAGATTGAGTCAAACCTAATCAAATTTTTCAGGCACAAAAAGAAAGAATTCCTCACTACTTTCCTGCTTTCTCTAATAATATGGGCTGTGATGTTTCTCGAGTACAAGTTCGCGCTTTTAATGCTTGGCTTTAATGTTTCCTGGCTTCAGGTGTTTTTAATAATTGCAGGAGTGGGCATAGCTTATATAATTCCAATTCCCGCTGCTCTCGGAATACTTGAGGCAGCCCAGGTCTCCCTTTTCACAATACTAAATCTGGGAGGTGCAATCGGCCTTGCATTAAGCCTTATAGTCAGGCTAAAAGACACAATCTTCACAATCATAGGGTTTGCAATCCTTTTCTTTTTCGGAGTAAGGAGATACCCTTAAAATGAACCTTGAATCATTCAAGACAAATGAAGGGATAAAGCTTAATTACCAATTAATAACCCAAAAAGGCAGCAAGGCAAACCTCGTTCTTGTTCACGGCTACTCGGGCAACCACACAGTCTGGCTTAATGTCATAAAGAATTTAAAGCAAAAATACAACATTCTGCTTTTTGACTTGAGAGGCCACGGGCTTTCGGACAAGCCAAAGAAAAAATCCCTTTACACAATACCCAACTTTGTTTCTGACCTTGAAGCCCTCATAAACCACACAAAGCTGAAAAACGTTTACCTTGTCGGGTACTCTTCAGGCGGCCTCTTTAGCATGTATTACTCCTTAAAGCATAAAAAAAACGTTAAGGGAATCATCCTGATAAGCACGAACCACACTAACTTTTTGAAATTCAGGCTCCCTTTTCTTGACTCGCTGACCTTTCTTGTTAAAGGAATCTTCAATACATGTGCTTTTTTATTCAGGAACTTTAATAAGAAAAAATATAATTTTTTGGATTACACTAAGCTCAAGAGTAAAAGCCCTGTTTTTAAAGAGCTCTCATTAGTGCCGTTAGACATTTATTTCTGGTGCATAAACACACTTCTGGATAAAAACATGGAAGGAAAAATTAATGAAATAGATGTTCCTGTCCTGATTGTGAGGGGATCAAAAGACTTATTAACAACAAGACGCGAATGCTCTTATCTTGCAAAAAAAATAAGGAGCTCAGAGTTCAAAACAATTCTCAACATTGACCACCACATTGTCTTAAACAAGCCTAAAAAAGTCGCAAGCCTGATTGACAGCTTCATAGCAAAGCAAAACAACTGATTTACAACAACTAAATTTAAATATGCTTCTTTTCAACATAATCATTACAATATGGCGAAAATACTTTACAGTTTAAACGGTGAGGGAATGGGCCATGCCATTAGAAGCCAGGCCATTATAGAAAAGTTGTTAAGGCACCGCCACAACATAATAATTACTGCAGGCGGAAAAGCGTACAAATACTTGCACGGGCGTTTCAATGACGTTTTTGAAATAGAGCCATTCCACATTTCATACAAAGACAATACTGTGAATCGCTTAGGCACTTTTTTTGAGTTTTTCAGGCATTTCAGAAAAAAAGTAAGATCAGCAAGGAGGATAATAAGAATAATAAAAAGGTTCAGGCCGGACGTGATAATATCTGATTTTGACATTTACTCTGTCTTTCTTAAACCAGTCTGCAGAGTTCCAATAATTTCTATTGACAACCAGAGCATAATAACCAATGCAAAAATAAGTTTTCCGCGAAAGCACTGGCTTGATTATATTATTTCGTGGCTGCTGGTAAAAAGCGCTACAAGCGCTGCTGATTACCATTTAATCACCAGTTTTTTCCAGGCAGAAATAAAGAAAAAGAACACTTACTTGTTCCCTCCTGTAATCAGGAAGAAAATACTTGATGCGAAGCCAACGAGCAGAGGTCATGTCTTGGTTTACCAGACTTCTTGGACTGATAAAAAATTGTTTGAAGTGCTGAAAAAAGTTCCTGAAAATTTTGTTGTTTATGGCTATAAAAAAACGGGAAAAGATAATAACCTTACTTTCAGAAATTTTGATGAAAGGAATTTTGTGAAAGACCTTGCTTCATGCAAGGCAGTGATTACAAACGGAGGATTCACCCTTATAACAGAAGCGCTGTATTTGAGAAAACCTGTCCTGTCAGTCCCTGTAAAAAAGCAGTTTGAGCAGATACTGAACGCGCATTACTTGGACAAAACAGGAATAGGAAAGTTCTGCGAGGAGATAAGCGTTAGCGCAGTAAAGAGTTTTTTGAAGAGCCTGCGAAAATACAAAAAAAAGCTAGAGCAAAGGCACAGCTGGGACAATCACAAGATAATTGCCAGGATAAACCTCATAATAAAAAAACATGAGAAACAGGCTTAAACGTTCTTTTTCAGTATTTCCATTACTTTCTTGCCGTCTGCCCTGCCGCGAAATTTCCCCATAAGAATACCCATCAAAGCACCTACACTAGCATTTTTGTTCTCGCTCACTACTTTCTTAACCTCTTTTTCTATTTCTTCATCAGAAACAGCTTTTGATTTTTCTATGATTAATTCTTTCCCAGAAGCAACATCAACCAGCAATTCCATGACAGAGTCTTTTGTTATTTCTCCTTTGTTCAAAGCTTCAAATATCCTTATAAAATGCTCATCTTTTATTCTGAAAGGGTCTTTTCCTTTGTAATTCCTCAAGATTTCCGGAGTGTAAGAAACAAGTGTTTCTGCAATGAATGATGGTTTGACGTTCCTGTTTTTTACCAGCTGGTCAAACAATTCTTTTTTCTCTGACTTCACCAGCTTGTAGGCAAGGTCTTTGCTCAAGCCAATTTTCTCCAATTCTTTTGCCTCATCACTTATCAGCTTCACAGCACCTATGTTTTTTAGGTCAGGCTTTAAAGGAACAACATCTGTCTCGGGGTACATTCTCGCTGCGCCAGGCATGGGCCTTAAGTAAGAAGTGCTGCCGTCAGGCTCAACCTTCCTTACATGAGCCTCCTCCTTTTTTTTGAGGGAAAGCTGCCTTTTCACTTCTCTTTCAATAACAGCAGGCATTGTCCTTATTTCCTGAAATCCTTTTATCTCAACCCTGTTCTTCCCTCTTATTGAAACATTAACGTCCTGCCTTATCGTTCCAATTCCCCTCTTCACTTTTTTTGTCGACCTCAGAATCATGCCTAGCTTCTCAGCAACCTCTTTTGCATGCTCATTGTCCTTTATGTCAGGGCCTGTCGCTATCTCAATAAGAGGAATCCCTAATCTGTCCAGCCTGTACTTAGTGTAATCCTTTGTTGTTTCAACCTTCTGCGCTGCTTCTTCCTCAACGCAAATTGTGGGTATTCTTACAATCCCCTTTGATGTTTCTAAGCTGCCGTCATAAGCAACTAAAGCTGTTCTCTGAAAGCCGGAAACGTTTGAGCCGTCAACAACAGTCTTTCTCATCACTTGTATCTCATCAACAATCTTTGCCTTTAGCACAAGCGCGACTTGCAGGCAGACATCAACCGCATCCTTGTTTATTGGGTGCGGCGGTTCCTCGTCCATTTCAACCAAGCAACAGTCTCTTGAATCGGCTTCATAAATGTACTTCTTTGCTTTTCTGGTCTCATACTTGGCTGCTTTATCAACATCTCCTGTTTCTCCAGCAACAGCCCTCAGTCTGCGCTCAAAACGAATGTCAGGCTTTTCTTTAGAATTCAAAGTAGGGCAATTACAGAACAGCTTTTTCCCCTCTATCTGCTGGTGTATTTCCAGCCCGCATTTGAACCCAAGTTTTTCATAATCCAGTTTGCTATAATCCATTTTAATACAGGTAAGTATCTTCTAAACTCCTATCTATGATTTCTCCTGCAATGTTCTGCAGCATTAGCTCACTCGCTTTTTCTTTATTATGCCCCAAAGCCCATCCAAGTTTTACATAAGCTGTTTCAGGAAGCATGTCCTCTGCGAAAATGCATCCAAGCTCTATTGAGAGCTTTCTAAGATTTGTGTAAACCAAGGGATGCACTCTTCCGTACAGTGTTTGCGAGGCAATAACAACCACTACTTTCTTGTCAATCGCTTTTTTTAAATGAGTTATTATCTCATTCTTGCATGAAGTTGGAACGTGGCCGAGCGCAGTTGCCGCTATGACGAGTCCCTTATACTCCTTATTAAGGTAAAAATCAATTATTTCAGCGTCCATACCAGGATAAACCGTGATCAGCGCAACTTTTTCCTCAAACCCTGTTGACAACTCCGTTTTTGAGCTGCTTCTCTTTCTGAAATTATTGTTCACAACATCTATTCTTCCATCTTCGTAAACCTTGGCCAAGGGAATGTCATTAACAGGCCTGAAAGCATCTCTTCTCGAGGTGTGCATCTTCCTTACTTTTGTGCCTCTTATCAAAATGCAGTAATCATCATTCGTTGTTGCGTGCATGCAGGTCATAACTTCTGCACCATCGAACTTAGCAGCTGCTATTACAGAGCAGAGCAGGTTCATGTACGCATCTGAAGAGCCGCGGTCAATGCTCCTCTGCGCTGCTGTGAAAACAACAGGCTTTGAAAGGCCTTTTAGGAAGAATGACAGAGCAGCCGTTGTGAAGTGCATCGTGTCAGTTCCCTGAGTCACAACAACGCCGTCAGCGCCTGAATTCAGCTCATCCGCAACCTCTCTTGCTATTAATTGCCAGTCTTTCGGCGTGAAGTCCTCTGACATTCTCGACATTATCTTCCTGGCCCTTAGGTTCGCAATATTCTTAAGCTCAGGAACCATCCTGACAAAGTCTTCTGCAGTGTAATTCGCGTGCACGCCGCCAGTCCTGTAGTCAACCCTTGAGGAGATCGTGCCACCTGTTGAGAGTATTGCAACTGTCGGAAGGCCTTTTTTCGGCTTTAATTTCTCCTTTGATTCCTTTTTTGGCGCGTATGCTTTCTTGACTTCAATTTTCTTTATTTTTTTGTTGTCAATGCCTATGTTGTAGCCGGAGTCGAGCTTTAAAACAGTTATGTTCTTATCCAATATTTCAGGCCTTTCTAAGAGAACGCCCTCAAACTCCTCATCTTTTGATATGACCTTCACAAGGTCTCCTGGTTTTGGCTTCATAGATTAGAATGCAGTTCATTATTGTTTATATATTTTGTTATTGGCTTGGATTATAATCAATAAAAACTGTCTCGACGCTGAATTTCTCTTTTAGCAAAGGCATCAATGCCTTAACTCCCCATGTTTCTGTTTCGTAATGGCCTGCTGCTACCAAGTTTATTCTTCCGTCTTTTGCCATTTGTATAGAGCTGTATTTTCTGTCGCCAACCAGAAGCGCGTCTATTTCCTTGTCTATTGCCTCTTGAAGCGATGAATCTCCTCCGCCTGAGACAATGCCGACTTTTCTTATTTTTTCTTTTCCGAACGCAAGGACTTCTGAGTTTGCTCCTATTTTTTCATTGATGAAAGAAACAAATTCTTCTCTGCTCATCTCTTTCTCAAGCTCTCCGCTGAAGCCGATGTTAAAGCCGTGGTAATTCCCGAATTCCTTGACGTTTCTCAGGTTGAGCAGCCTTGCTAGTTGAATGTTGTTGCCATATTTTGCATGGCAGTCGAGCGGCAGATGCGCAGCATACAAGGCAATATTGTTTTTTATAAGAAAACTTATTCTTTTGAAGAGTATTCCCGCTATCATAATCTTTTTGCTGTCCCATAAAAGGCCGTGGTGGACAATTAGCAAGTCGCAGCCCTGTTTTTTTGCGCTTTCAAAGCTTTCCAGGCATGCGTCCACCGCAAACCCCACTTTTTTTATTTCTTCTTTGCCCTCAACTTGGAGGCCGTTGTAAGAGCTGTCATTTATTTCATCAATTTTTAACTCTTTGTTCAAGAACTCAGCTATTTCTTTAAGCTTAGCCATAATAATCAGGTTTGCTCTCTTTCATTTCCTTTGCTCTTGCCTGCCTGAACTTCTCACCAATCTCCTTATACTCCTGGTTTAAGTCTGCTGTCATTGACGGCTTTACCTTGTCAAGAGCTGCCTCGAAATGCTTTTCTGTGACGCTTACCTCAATCTTTTCTTTGCCCTTCTTCTTTTCTTTCTCCTTTTTCTTTTCTTCTTTCTCAATAATTTCTCTTAAAGCAATCATTCCTGCTTCTCTGCACACAGCTTCAATATCAGCTCCGACGTAATTCTCAGTTTTCTTAGCAAGCTCATCAAGCTTAACATCTTTTGCAAGAGGCATGTTCCTCGTGTGAATCTCAAATATCTTTTTCCTGGTTGCCAAGTCAGGCACAGGTGTTAATATAAGCCTGTCAAACCTTCCCGGCCTTAGCAGGGCAGTATCAATTAAGTCAGGCCTGTTAGTGGCAGCTATCACAATAACGTCCTGCATTGCCTGCAATCCATCCATCTCAGTTAGGATTTGGTCAACGACCCTTTCACCAACCCTGCTTGACTCGCCTGAATTCCTCCTTTGAGCTATTGAGTCAAACTCATCAAAGAATATTATTGCAGGGCTTGTCTGTCGCGCCTTCTCAAATATCTTCCTAACAGCCTTTTCGCTTTCGCCAACCCATTTTGAGATTAATTCAGGACCTTTGACTGATATGAAATTGATTTTTGACTCATTAGCCACTGCTTTAGCAATAAGAGTCTTTCCTGTTCCCGGCGGTCCGTAAAGCAGTATTCCTTTTGGAGGCCTTATACCAACTTTCTTGAAGTATTCAGGATTCTTTATAGGCCACTCAACAGCTTCTATGAGCTCTTGCTTCACATCATCAAGACCTCCAACATCTTCCCACTTGACATTAGGCACTTCTATAAGGACTTCGCGCAAAGCGCTTGGCCTCACGACTTTCAGAGCGTCCATGAAATCTTTTTGGGTTATGTTAAGCTTTTCTAACAGTTCCCTTCCTATAGCCTCTTCCTCATGCAGCTTAAGCTCTGGCATAAGCCTTCTTAAGAGAATCATAGCAGCTTCTCTTGCAACAGAAGCCAGGTCTGCACCTACAAAGCCATGCGTTATGTCCGCAATTTCTTTTAAATTAACATCTTTTGCGAGCGGCATGTTCCTCGTGTGAATCTTAAGAATGTTCAATCTTCCTTTCTTATCAGGAACCCCAATTTCTATCTCGCGGTCAAACCTTCCAGGCCTTCTTAGCGCAGGGTCAAGCTCGTTAGGCATATTGGTTGCAGCAATTACAACAACTTTCCCCCTACTTTTAAGACCGTCCATTATTGCTAAGAGCTGCGCAACAACCCTTTTTTCAACCTCACCTTTTGATTCTTCCCTCTTAGGAGCTATTGCATCTATTTCATCAATAAAAATTATTGAAGGAGCGTTCTTTTCTGCGTCCTCAAACTTTTTCCTCAGGTTTTCTTCTGACTGGCCATAATACTTTGACATTATTTCCGGTCCGTTAATGACTAAGAAATTTGAGTTTGTCTCATTAGCGACTGCTTTTGCAAGCAGCGTCTTCCCAGTTCCAGGAGGACCATGAAGAAGGACTCCTTTAGGTGCATCTATGCCAAGCCGCTCAAACACTTCAGGATGCTTCAGAGGAAGCTCAACCATTTCTCTTATCTTACGGATTTCCTCATCAAGTCCGCCAACATCCTCATAATTCACTTCAGGCCTTTCAGTCTCCTCTATTATGTCAACAGCTTCCGGGTTGAAAACTATCTCAGTATTCTCAGAGATTATCACAGGCCCCTTCGGGTCAACGCTCACAATCACAAATTTTAAGTCTCCGAAGCCAAGACCAATCATTTCCTCATCCAAAAGCTTGAATATGTCATCAACCAGTGGGTTTGAGGACATTGTCGTGCGCCTCCTCATAGAGCCGCCCAAGCTGACTACGTCACCTTTGACAACAGGCCTTCCCAAAAGACCCTGTTTGAACATGTGTGGGCTTGCCCTCACAACCACACCCTTGCTTGCCGGTGCTATAATTATTTTTTTTGCTTCTTTTATCTCAGTTTTCCTTACCTTTATAATCTCACCGATTCCTGTTTTGGCATTCCTTCTCAGAATTCCGTCCATTCGGATAAGGTTTAGGCCCAAATCACCCGGATAAGCCCTATCAGTTAGGGCAACTGTTTTTCTGCCACCTTCAATTTCCACAACATCTCCGGGAGTGACACCTATTTCCTGCATGAACTCAGAGCTTATTCTAACGATTCCCTTATTCACGTCATCCTGTATTGCTTCAGCAACCTTTAACTGAATTTCCTTCTTCATCTTCTAGTCCTAAAAAAAGTGAACTTATTTTTTTGCTGGAGGAGCTGTTCGCGCGCCAACCCTAGGCAAAGGAATTGGTGGAGGCAGGTTAATGTCTTTGCTAAGCACTAGCGCCTGTATGTTGCACCTTGTAAGGATTTGGTTCAGAATTTGCTGCATTACTGCTTGTGGCACTTTTTTCGCCTTTTTCCACTCTTTCAGAATGTCTGTTACTTCAGTCCCCTTTCCAATGTACATTAATTCTCCTGTAATCTCAATAATGCCAATGTTCGGAGTGTAATTTGACACGAACTGGAATGTGAATTTCAGGCCCTCCTCCTTACTCTTTCCGAGAGGAAGCTTTGTTTCCTTAACGTCTTTTATGACTATGTTGTTCTTTATCCCGATTTTTCCTGCTGCCAAATCCTTTCTTTCGCAGACGAACTTTGTAAAACTAAATCCCACAATTGTCATGAGTATCACCAAGCTTCTGAATTCGTGCTGAATATTTAAAACTTTTGGAAATTTCTCAATTTCCAAAGCCAAAAAATAAAAATTTTCCTTGTTATCTGCATTAATATCACAAACTTTTTTAAATTATTGACCCATTCATAAATTTATGTTTACAGGCCAGCACCACCACCATCTTGACAAATTATTCCATTTAAAGCATAAAATTGGGTACATATACGAACATCTTGTTGTACAAGCATTTGCAATATCCCTTGTCTCAATATTTGTCCCTATATATTTACTGACAATAAATTTCAGTTTAACTGAAGTCATGCTTTATCTACTTTTCCAATGGGGTGTGTTTGGGTTATTTACCCCATTATATGCTATTATCCTTCATAAACTAGGATTAAAAGAGGTTATTTTTATCAGAACACCAGTCCTTGCCGTAGGCCTCTTCATGCTGAGTCTTCTAAAAACAAATGCTTTTTTGCAAAAATATTACCTTATAATTTCACTTATTATTGGTTTTTCAGATTCATTATACTGTTTGTCAATTAGTTCTTTATTTGCAAGCTTAATCGGTGAAAAGAAACAAAGCGAGAAAACAGGTGAATTTCTTGCATTTCCTAAGATATCTTCTATTCTTGGCCCTGTTTGTGGTGGATTTATAGCATCTTATTTTGGGTTTCCCATATTGTTTCTTATTGTTGTAATACTATTATTCACCTCAATAGTTCCTCTTTTGTTTATAAAAGAAAATGTGGACCACCCAAAATTTGATTTAGAAGCCTTTAAGCACGTAAAAATCAAGGACTTTCTTATTTTAACCGCTTATGGTCTTAAAGGATTCTTGTTCTTTATTTTTGTTCCACTAGCGCTTTACTTTCATTCACAAAACCAAGTTACTCTTGGTTTAATTGTTTCTTTCTTGTCACTCACAGCAGCACTTTTTACTATTTATACTGGTTACTTATCAGAAAAATTCGGACTAAAAAAAATTATCAGGGTTGGGGCTGTATTTCATTCAATATTATTTTTTGTATTCGCATTCCTCACTGGGAAACCATTATTCTTATACATTAGCTTCTTGTCAGGGTTTGTAAGTGTATTAATTGATGTTCCGTACGAAACATACCTTTTTGAAACTGCTAAGAAATACAGGTCACCACTAAAATTTTTAGTGTTTAAAGAAGTGTCCTTATTTGTTGGGAGGGCTTTTCTTTTTGGGGCATTAATACTCCTTGGAACTAGCATTAGTTTAGGATTCAATATTGGGGGGTTTTCATCTTTAGTATTTGCTTTCTTCTAAAAAGTTGGAAAGCTTTAAATAAATCCACAAACTCACCTGAATATAATGGACATAAGTTATCTTCACGGCATGGGAAGCCATCTCTTGCTGGACTGCTTTGGATGCGAGAATATTGGCAGTGCTGAGGCCATTAAAAAAGTTTTGGCAGAAATCCCAAGGAATCTTGGAATGCATATTATATCAGAGCCTGTTGTCATAAAGTCAAAGACAGAGAAGAAATCAGAGCAAGGCCTAACAGGATTTGTTATTCTTGAGGAAAGCCACATATCAATCCACACTTACCCAGCAAAGGATTACTGTGCCATAGATGTTTTTGTGTGCAAGGAATTTGACATTGACAAGGCTGTGAAGCTTTTGAAAGACGCTTTCAAGTTCAGAAATGTTACAAAGCAGGTCTTGCACCGAGGAATTTACCGTGAATTAAACGAGAAAGACTTTGCGAAAATAAAAGGAACATTTCCAAAAGGAAAAGCCTCTTCCATGCTGGAAAGCTACAGGTTCTTAGGATTCCAGGCAACTAATGTTGCCAGAGCAATGGACGTCATTCGCAAAATGCGAAAGAAAAAGTCGAAAATCTTTCTAAGCTTCACATCGAACATGGTCTCTTCCGGCTTGAGAGAAATCTTTGCCTTCCTCGTGCAGCACAGATTAGTGGATGCGATAATAACAAGCGTGGGCTCTGTTGAAGAAGACCTTATGAAATGCCGCAAGCCGTTCCTGCTAGGAAGCTTCAACGTTGATGACAGAGAGCTGCACAGGCTCGGCGTTAACAGGATTGGCAACGTTTTTGTGCCGAACCATCATTACGAAAAGCTCGAAGACACATTAATACCTTTTTTCAAAAAAATGTATGAGATGCAGAAAAAAACAAAGAAATTGATTTCGCCGTCAAAACTAATATTTGAGCTTGGAAAAATAGTCAATGACAAAAATTCAATACTTTACTGGGCTACAAAAAACAAAATACC
>RFII01000004.1 GCA_003695265.1 Candidatus Woesearchaeota archaeon
AGGTTATTCCGTTAGATTATATGCTGAAGCTTGACAAGCTTGATCGTGCAATACTCTGCGCACTGGACTGTAACTCAAGGCAGTCTCTCTCATCTATTGGAAAGAATGTGAGGCTGAAAAAAGAGTCTGTGCATTACCGCATCCAAAGGCTCGAAGCCAGAAAAATAACCAATGGATACCCAACAATCATTAGCCTGGCGAAGATGGGCAAGATTCATGCTGAAATGTTTCTCAGGTTTCATAATGTTACAGTAGGATTAAAGAATGAGATGATATCTTTTTTCACAAGCCAGAAAGAAATAGTTTACGTTGCCAGCTGCAAGGGAGGATGGGATCTGCTGCTGGGCATCATAGTTAATGAGGTGGCAGAGCTGAGCGCAGTAAAAAACAGGATTTGCGACAAGTACTCAATGTACTTTGCGGCTTCCTCAATATCCCTTACTATTGAGACTTACTTTTTCGGAAGGAAATACCTGATGGGTAAAGACATTCACATAACACAACATATTGACAAGCCCGGCAGCACAAAAACTGACGCAGTTGATAATGTTATACTTTCATGCATCTCCAAAAACGCGAGGACAAGCCTGCTTGACATTGCAAAAAAGGCAGGAATCTCTGCAAAATCTGCGGGCTACCGCATCAAGAAGCTCCAGAAAAGCAGGATAATCCAGAAGTACACTCTTTCCCTAAACATGAACTCATTAGGAATGAGCTCGTACAAAATGCTTATCAGGCTTAAGTCAAGCCAGCACAAAAAAAGGCTGCTTGAGTATTTTCACCGACAGCCAAACACCACAACAGTAAGGGAAGTCCTTTCAGACTGGAACTTAGAGCCAACGTTTGAAGTAGAGTCGTCGGAACAGTTTTACAGAATTGTTGAAGAGCTGGAGGACATGTTCGGCGAGTCAATAATGTCTCATAGCTCATTTATGACAGACAATGAGTACAAATCAAAGTACTATTTATGATATTTATGATTAACCTGTTAATTAATTATCAGATGATTCTTCTTCCTGCAGAAGTGATTTTTATTGACTTGAACCTTCCTTTCTGCTCAACATCCAACAGCTGAAGCCTTTGGAGCTTTCTTATCTTGGACCTTGTCGTGGGCTTTGTAATGCCAAATTTGCGGGTTATGTCCTTGTATGAGACGAGCTTGTTTGATGCGTTATTCCCATTCACGTACTTTAAAATGCTGAGTTCCAAATCAGATAATTCCACATTTTTTCTAAAGTGTTTTCCATACAGGTCAACTGTCTCTGCCTCAATAGCCTTAAGCTGCTTTTCATCAAACAGCTCAGGCTTCACTGAAAGTATTATAATAGTCTCGCATGATAATGACAAATCCTTTAATGCGTGAATCTTCTTTATAACATTATCAAAAGCGTTCTCTGTAAGTATGTAATCAAGCCTGTCAATAAGAATAACACTTTTTTTGCTTTTCTTGACGAACTCTGAAACAAGGTTGAATATGTTGTCAATGTTTGTCTCGCATGGGATTTTATCCACTTTGATGTTTGTGAGCCAGATGAAAGATGTTTTCTGTAGGTTGTACTTCTCCCTTATCTTCCTCGGGTCTTCCCTCACGATGCCAAGCCCTGCATAGCCCTTGTTTAAGGAGCTTATGAACAACTCGTGGGCGTGATTCTCATCATCCTCTTTGACAAGATAAACTTTCCCTGCGTCTAAGCTCACGTCTGCCCGCGTGAACTTGTCCTTCTCAAACTCTATCTTTATGCCTAACTTCTCAAGAGTCACGTTTGCCCTGTCAAGCTTAGTCTGAACCTCCTCCCTTGATTTGTATAATGAAATTAGCAAAAGGAAGCCGGAAAAAACAACAATTATAATAAATGCTAAGCTGAAAAAATGCCTTTTTTGCACAGCTGATATTTCTGAGCCAATGTTCTTCAAAGGCGTCAAAACAATAAGCCTCCATGTCTCTGAGCCGAGAATAAGGTCAGAAGAGGTAAGTATTGTATCACCAAAACCGTCAAAGTCAAATATTGTGCTCAAACCATTTTTTGTTTCCGGAATGCTTGATTTTATATCATTGTAATCACTAACGCCTTCGCTTTTAAGAAGCGTTTCCCCGGTGTCAGCATTGATAAGAAAAAAGAAGCTCCTGTCCGAGCTCCAGAAAGGATGAAGGTACAGGTTGTACAAATGGTCTAATTCAATAATGGTCATTAATATGCCGTTAAAATCGCCTATAAAATTAGGGTATGGGGTGTAGCTTGTTGTCTCAAACAGGGGCGTTGAGATTATTATTTGGTGGCTTGTGCCCTGCCTGACAAGGCCTGCTATGAACGGCTCATTGGTTTCTTTAGGCGTCTTGAAATAATCCTTGTTCTTTATGTTTAAACCCAGAAAGTTTGAGAACCTTGGTGAGGAGCATTCAACAATGTTGCCGTGCTTGTCAACCCTCAAAAGCGAATCTATTTTGCTTTCGATGTTCTCATGTATAATTCTCATATCTCCAGTGCAGTTGTTTAAGTCAAGGCTTTCCATTAATGGAAACTTGCTGAGGGTTACGAGCTCATCTTTCACCTGCTTTATGTGGTTTTCTATGCTGTTTGCGGCAAACTCTGTCTCTAGCCGCTGGTTTTCCATCAACTGATTTATTATAACATCTTCTATATTCGCAAATGACAAAATGTTAATGAAGATTATTATGCCAAGAATGATTAATGAGGCCAGTATTAACACAAGTATTCTGTTGCTTTTCATCATTTTTTCCCACATAAGCAGAGAGAACCCTTAAACAATTTATAAATTTTCCCTATTTTTTCACTAATATTTCTTTCTTTTTAAATATAAGGCCTGCTTTTTTCTGCAAGTTCGCATAAGAGCAAAGAAACATTAGAATAATGTTTTGAATGGTGAAAATTAGGGGAAAATGGATGATGATTATTACAAATTTGAATTAAAGCACATTTTTTTTGCTGCAGTTGGCGCACTAATAATAATAGGGGCCCTTGTTTTCTTCCCTGCGGGAAACAAGGAGGGTATTGGCCTTGCTGGAACAGGTGAAGGCGTAACTGGCAGAGCAGTGTTGAATGCTGAAAACCTCAATGATATTACTAAAACAAGAGAGGAGTACTACAGCATGTTCCAGTGCTCCTGCTGCGGCAGACCGATAAGTGCTGAGTGCTGCGGAATGGCCAAGCAAAGAAAAGAGTACCTTGACAGCCTTTTGTTAAAAGGCACTGGAGAAAAAGATGTTCTGTACGAAATGGTCAAGAAATTTGGCTTTGACGTTCTTATGGACCAGTCAAGAGAGCAGGAAGTCAGGGATTATATTAAGAGCAGGTCTCCTGAAAACCCTCCAAGAATTGAGGTTGAGCCTGCAAAGCACGACTTCGGAACAATAAGCCAGTCTGAGGGGAACATTTCAACTGATTTCACAATAAAAAATTCTGGGAAGAGTGACCTTGTAATAGAAAACCTAGACACTTCATGCATGTGCACTACAGCAAGTCTTATTTATGATGGAAAAGAAAGCCCTGTTTTTGGCATGAGCATGCACGGCAACAACCCAGAGAATTTTGAATTAAGGATACCTCCAGGAGAAACAGCTGTCCTGAGAGTGTATTACAATCCAATGGCTCATGGCATACAGAAAAAGCCGGAAGCTAGGATAATAAGGGAAGTCACAATAATATCAAACGACCCTGTTGATTTTCAGAAAAAAGTAAGGATTGAGCTCACCCAGACACCCTAATGATGAATAATGATGTAATGATGGAAGAAAAACAGCTTACCCTGACAAAAGCACAGAAAAGAAAGCTGAAGAAAGAGATAAAGAGAAAAGAAAAGGAAAGGATAAGGGCTGAAAGGGAAAGGCAGAGAAAAATCAGGAACCTAAAAAAGTACGGCGCAACAATCATCATTGTTATAATCATTGCTGCTTTCTTTTATTGGAAATCATTGCCGCCTAAAAACGCTTCGATAATAGAAGTCAGCCCGAAAACATATAATTTTGGAACTGTGAGCCAGGCAAAAGGCGTTGTGAGCGGAATAGTAAAAGTGAAGAATATTGGGAATGAAGACTTAATAATCAACAACATGGACACTTCGTGCGGGTGCACCTCAGCTGCCATGATATACAATGGAGTTGAAGGGCCGAGGTTCAGCATGTCAATGCACGGCACAAACCCGAAAGACTGGAGCTTAGCAATACCCTCTGGAAAAACCGCTGAACTTAAGATTTATTATGACCCAAATGTCCATAAAGACTTGAGAGGGCCTGTAACGAGGTCTGTGTCCTTATTTTCTAACGATCCTAAGCATAAGAACACAGAAGTAAGGATAAACGTCAACCAGGTTGATTGAGGTGAAACAAGCATGAGAAGAGGATTAATGACTGCCATGTTTTTCATTCTAGCTGCCGTTGTTGCGGCTTGCTCTAGCAATACTAGCGCTCCCAGAATAGAGTTAAGCGCTGATTCTTTCGACTTAGGAGATATAAACCCTGATAATGGGATAAGGACAGAAACCTTCTTTGTTAAAAACACAGGAGAAATGCCCCTGAAAATCGAGTCAGTAAGCACTTCGTGCGGATGCACAGAGGCAGAAGTGGAGTCAGAAGAAATAGCTCCTGGAAGCCAGACAAAGCTAACAGTCAGCTATGATCCTTCAGTACACCCCGGGCTTACAGGCAGGATTAAGCGGATTGTTTATATCAAAAGCAACGACCCATTAAATGAGGAAGTTGAGCTTGAGCTCACAGGCAACATGCTTCCATCCAGCACAGGTGAAAATGATTCAGAAGAAAAAGAAGAAGGACCTGAGGATCATGACGAGGAGTATGAAGGCCTGCTGAAAGATTTTGAGATATCGCCGCCAGCATTATATGAGAAAATCAAAGAAGGAGAAAACTTCAAGCTTTTGGAT
>RFII01000027.1 GCA_003695265.1 Candidatus Woesearchaeota archaeon
AAAAACAAAGAAGAAGCAATAAAACAAATAGAACAAGCAAAACAACAAAAACAACAACAAGAACAACAACAAACCACACAAAAAAACGAACAACCAACACAGACTAATGACAAGCCATCAGCAACAGGAGAAGGTGAAGCAGCAGGATGAAAACAACAAATCACGACTTTTATGAGAAATACTTATTTTTTAGGGTTCAAGATGAACAGGTCCATTATTGCGAAATACTAAGAATAAACTCTTATGAAAATTATGATTACAAAACAAAAGAAAAACAAAACGTTTTTTTGGGCTTTGCAAATGTGAAATATTTGCAAAACATTTTTAAAGAGAGTTATGCATAAGTGGTAATGATGGGAATACACCTGGAAGAGTACAGGCCGCCCGACGAGAGACCGAAGCCAAGAAGGCTTTTTAACAAAGTGTCCCTCCTTTTGATATTCTTAATAGTCGGTCTTTCACTGGCTTTCTTTGTCAGGCCCGGCATTACAGGCCATGTCAGCGCTATCAACAGCGTTGTCAGGATTGGAGAAAACCTAACAGGCAACATGACTTTCACGCTAGAAAACCCGGAAAACAAAACAATAAACATAAGCTCAATAAAAGTAAGCGGCAAGGTGATTGGAAACGGCAGCGTAAACATATTCCTTGAGGACCAGAATAAGAAAAGATACCTAATTTACACTAATAAGCCTGGAAAAACTGGATTTGGAAGCATAACAGGGTTCTCTGTGCTATCAGTAACTGGTTCAACAGATGATTTAAAGATAGACCTTACTAAAGCAAGCGTTAGCCCTGACAACAAAGTTGTTTCAGGAATAGAAATCACAAATCTAGACACAACAAAAGCAGTTTCTATTGACAAGATAAGAGTCAGCTGGACTCCAGACAATGGAGAAAAGCTGGAGGCTGTTGTGTTTGAGAACGAATTTAAGTTTTGGGATTACACAGGCATCACAGAAACTGTTGGGAAGCAGGGCTCAGGAAGCATGATAGAAGGAGTTGACTACCGCCTAAAAAAGGATGGATCAGTGAAGATTGACAAATTAGCCTTTGATAAGAACATGCTTGGAAAAAAGCTGACAATTGAGATTTTTTTCAGGATATACATGTCACAATTCATTTTGGGTGATGAGAAGAGCATCACAATCCAAATTCCAATAACAAAAGATTTGGGAAGCGTTGCAGAAGAAAAAGGGAAAGAATTGATTGAGAAAAAAGAAGCTGATTACTTAGACGTATTTGCATCTAAGTCCTTTTTGAGCCCAGATTTCACAAAAATTGAGAATTTGATTATAGAAAACACGAATGACGCCAAAAAAATAGGGATTGACAAGATAAAAGTCTTCTGGGAAACATACAATGGTGAGCTTATAGAAGAGATAATTATTGGAGGTAAGGTTTTCTGGAAGTATGAGTCAGTAGGAAAACCATTCGCAAAGCAGCCTAGAGGGGTCACTCTCGACGGTGAAGATTTTAACCTTGATGCAGGTTCTGTTTATATTGTTGATAGTATAAGATTTGATTCTGTCATGAACGAAAAAAAGTTCAGGCTTGAGTTCATTATGAATGATGGCTCTGTTAAGGTAAAAGAATTTGCTGTGAAGACAAAAAAAGAAACTAATGAGACAAAAGTTACAACCACAGATAATGAAACTGTTTTGGGTAGCGGTATAGGTAAAAGTACAGGAGAAGCGCTGCCAGCAGGCCCGAAAGGGTACATTCCGCCGAATCCGAAGCAGAACCTTATAAAAGAAATAATATCTCCCGCGGGCAGAGTTACAGGAAACGTTGTTTTCAGGATGGATTCTTATGTTCCCCCAATTACTCCTGTTGAGAGTGTGGCATCTGGAGGCCATGCCCCTGCAGGAAGCGGGACTGCTGAAAGTGGTGGCACAGGAAGTTCTGGAAGGAAAAGCCAGAACAAAATTCCTGCAATCGGAAAGCAAATACAGGAATTGCCTGAATTGGCTAACAAGCCTAAAGAGGTTGATGTTGCGTGCGTTGATACGTGCGAGTTCCCAGAGCCATTAAGGCAGACCAGCTACAAAATCATATTTAACATTGATTATGGGACAATATTCCACCTTGACAAAATAATTTATTATTAGTGGTGTTCTTATGGTAGTGATTAAAATCCCGAAAGATGATGAGATTGAAGCTGAGCTCCAGGAGCTGAAAGACCAGTTCAAGGAGATAAAAGAGGAGATGAGCGCTCTCAGGAAGATGGGCAAGGAAATTCCAGAAGCAGAGAACCTCGCCCTGACTTTTCAGCCAAGAATGAAAATAGCGTCTGTCACCTATGATAGGAGAGACATAACAAAACTAAAAGAGCTTCTTATTGAGATAAGAGTTGAGCTTAACGCCGCAAAAAGGGGCTCTGACTTTGACCATATCCTCAGTGCTATAAGGGAGGCTTACGAATTCATAAGGCAGAAAAAGTTTTCTGAGGCAAAAGAGAAGTACAAGTACATAATGGAAAAGTACAAGGAGATTGACAGTGACTCAAGATCCTTGGTGTATGAGGCGTGCGTTGACATACACCACAAGCTCAAGGGAAAATAATTTAAGATGATGGAGCCAGAGGAGATTGACAACTGGTACGACGAAGAAAAAGAGAAGCTGACAGAAGAGTTCATAAAAAAAGTTAACCTGTACAAAGAAGCCCTGTTTGAGGGAATTGAGTTTAAGGGCAAGACACCAAATGAGCTTGAGCCGATATATTTGAAGAAGCTTGAGGAGCTGCGATTAAAGAGGCAGAAGCTTTTCGATCAATACAGGAAAAGCCAGGAGCGCTCAAAAATAATCAAATTGATTAGAAGAATTCTTTTTTTCCCTTTTAGATTGTTATGGAAAGCTTTACAAGTACTGCTTTGGCCGTTCCGCAAGCCGTTGAGAAAGATGAAGAGTAAGCTAAAAACAAATTTTGACAACAGGATAAAGCCGTTTTTGCTCAAGTATTACTTCAAATTTATCTATTTTCTTGTGTTCAAAGTCAGGCCTGTTTTCCTTCCGGTTTACAGGCCCGTAAAGAGCTTTTTGAAGCGAATTATAGTAAGGCCCATAAAGAAGATAATCAGAAACATAAAAGCGCTAATAGACAAAATAAAAAACATAATAATTGATTTTATAAAGAAAGTTGTTGATAAACTAATGAAATGGCTGAAAAAAGCCTTGGAATTCCTTAAAAAATATGGTGGGGTTGCTGCGAAATTCATAAGTAAATGGGTAAAGAAAATATCTAAAATTATAAAAAA
>RFII01000028.1 GCA_003695265.1 Candidatus Woesearchaeota archaeon
AAACGCTTTTTACCAGATTTTGGCAAAAATCTGTTTCGAACCCGGATCGACGGCTTGGAAGGCCGTAATCATCTATGGCAACCGGTTGCGAACGTTAGTGAGCGCAGGCGGGTAAGCGAAGCGCATCCCGCCTCTTGCGTGTCGACCGAGCGTAACCAGTCGTAGCCATTAGACCACCGGCGCAAATTTTTGGGAAAAATTTGATAAAAACCACTCATGTGGCATGTTCACTTCGTGAAATGCCACGAACCTTTACAGTGGGGCTAAACTCTGCTTATGCCCCACACAGCTTAAAAAAAGTGAGAAAATCATGTGTTTTATAAAGTTTTTGAATAAATTTGGTATTAAGGAAAGGATATTTTTCTTTAAACAATTAAATAAAGGGAATAAGGTAAGCTGAAAGCAATTTTTAAGACTTAATAAATTTTTTATCCCAAAGTGCTGCCAACTTAAGTGAGAAAGCTTTCGTGCGTTGGGTGGTGTGGGTGGGACTAAAAAAATTTCATAATCTCTTAACTCAACAAAATTGGTTTAACCTTATCCCCAATGGTCCAGCCTTATTTTGGAATGGTGGACGCCGTGCACTTCTAAGTCGTGCGTGACGTGGTTTATCATTGCTTGCGGCCCGCACATGTAGTAAGTTCTTTCGATGAAGTCTGGTACTTGCTCTAGAATGAAGTTCCAGTCTATGAAGCCTGTGTGCCATTGCCAGCCTTCCTTCCAATGATCGACGGTGAATGCTATGTGAATATTGGCATTGTTGTCGTGTATTCTTTGAAGCTCTTCCCTGTACAGGATTTCGTCAGGGCTTCTTGAGCCGTAGAGCACTATTATGTTGTTGTCCAGCTTTTTGTCAACAACGTACCTTAACATGCTGATTATAGGAGTGATTCCTGTTCCTCCAACTACAAAGCACAGCTTTTTTATGCTTTCGTCAAAGTGGAAGTGGCCGAATGGCCCTCTAACCTTGAAAGTGTCTCCTTCTTTCATCTCAAAAATAATAGGGGAGACTTTTCCATGAGGGATTTTTCTTATGGTGAATTCAACGTACTCTTTTTGGGTGGGAGATGAGGCAATAGAATAAGCCCTCCTTTCAAGGACGCCGTCAATCTCAAGAGTTATTATGATGAACTGGCCTGGCGTGAAGTCGAGCGGCTTCTCGAGTTTGAAGCGGAAAGTCTTAACGTCAGGAGTCTGCTGAATCACTTTTATGATCTTAGCGTCCATAGGTTATTATTTGCTTTTCTTGATTTATAAATGTTAGGAAATTTGATTACTACTTAGGAATGAACCATTAAGTTATTAAAGAGAGGCGTGCAGAATCTAAGTGTATGAAGGTTGTTAACAAGCTGAGCTGGATGATTGGTGGCGAGGCAGGCTACGGCATAATGAACACGGGCCGCATCTTTGCCAAAACTTTTACTCGTGGAGGCCTCAACGTTTTTGGTTATAATGAGTATCCTTCTTTGGTGCGCGGAGGCCACAACGTTTACCACATAAGGGTTGAGGATGATCCTATAAATGCTGCTGTTAAGCCTGTTGACCTTTTAGTAGCATTAAACCATGAGACTATAGACAGACATAAAGATGATTTGACAAACGGCGGTGGAGTGATTTATGATGAGGACGTGAACCTTGAGAAGCATGAGATTAAGTCAAAGGCGAGGCTTTACCCTGTGCCACTAATAAAAATAGCAAAGGACATTGCTGGGAAAGACTTGATGAAGAACACTGTTGCTTTAGGCGCTTCAGTTGCTTTGATCGGGTATGATTTTGAAATACTCGCTTCTGTTCTGAGGGACACTTTTAAGAAAAAAGGAAAAGCAATTGTTGAGAGCAACGTTAAATGCGCCAGGGCAGGTTATGATTATGTTAGTGAGAAAGGATGGCATGATGGCTTTACGCATAAGCTGCACAAAATAAGTGATAAGAAGAAAATATTAATGACTGGCAATGAGGCTCTTGCTCTTGGCGCGATAGCAGGTGGCCTTGACTTTTATGTTGCTTACCCTATGACGCCGAGCTCCTCAATACTCCATTATATGGTCGCGAAGCAGAAGGAGTACAAGTTTTTTGCAAAGCACGTTTGTGACGAGATTGAGGCTGTTAACATGGCTTTGGGAGCTAGCTATGCAGGCGCCAGGGCAATGGTAGGCACTGCCACGGGAGGCTTTGCCTTAATGGTTGAGACGCTGAGTTTTGCTGGTATGTGCGAAGTGCCCATAACCTTTGTTGTTTCGCAAAGGGGCGCTCCTGCCACTGGGCTGCCGACTTGGACGAGCCAGACTGACTTAAAATTTTTTATAAACGCAGGCCACGGCGAATTTCCGAGGATAGTGGTGGCTCCTGGAGATGCTAAAGAAACTTTTTACGTGGCAGCAGAGGCCATGAACTTAGCTGAGAAATTCCAGATTCCTGTAATCATTGCTTTGGACAAGTACCTTTCTGAAAGCGTGTACAGCATTGACCACCTTTACCCTAAAAGAGCAAGAATTGACCGCGGATTAATAGTTAAAAACCCGAAGAAAGGCTTTAAGAGGTATGAGGTAACAAAAACAGGTGTTTCTCCCAGGACTTTGCCTGGAACGCCGAATGGTTTTTATGCGTGCAACAGCGACGAGCACAACGAGTTCGGCTACTCGAATGAGGAGATAAAGAACAGGAACATGCAGTACAGCAAGAGGATGAAGAAGCTTAAGGAGATAAGGAAAGTCTTGCCGAAGCCTGTGCTTTACGGCAGCAGGAAAGCTGAACTCACCTTGATAACTTGGGGATCCACGAAAGGGGCTGCGTTGGATGCGATGCATTTCCTGAAGAATGAGGGTATTAACGTGAATGTTCTTCAAGTAACTTATGTTTTTCCATTCCCCACAAATGAGATTAACAGGGTTATGAAGAAGAACAAAGTTCTTGTTATAGAGAATAATTATACTGGTCAGTTCGCCTCTCTGATAAGGGAGCACACAGGCGTGAAAGTGAAGAACAGGCTGAACAAGTATGATGGAAGGCCGATTTATCCTGTTGAAATAATCCATAAGGTTCGTGAGGTTTTGCGAAATGGTTAAGCCAGCTGACTTAAAAACAGATGAGGTTATAACGTTTTGCCCTGGCTGCGGCAATTATGGGATTCTGGCAGCTTTGAAGAACGCTGTTTCAGAGCTCGGCCTGAGAGAGGAGGACGTTGTAATAGTTTCAGGAGTTGGGTGCCACGGCCACATGGCAAATTTTGTAAGGGTTTACACTGTCCAAAGCCTCCACGGAAGGCCTGTCCCTTTTGCTATGGGAGTTAAGATAGCCAATAAGAAGCTTCACGTAATCGTGCTTTCTGGAGATGGGGACAGTTTTGGTGAGGGCTTAAACCACTTCATAAATGTTATGAGGGGCAACAGCAACATAACCTACATTTGCCATGATAATATTATTTACGGCTTGACAACAGGCCAGAGGTCTCCAACAGCAGACAAGTCAATGATAACAAAGAGCACTCCTTTCGGAGCTCCGGAAATAAGGATAATTCCTGTCAAGCTAGCATTGGTCAGCGGAGCAACATTCGTTGCTAGGAGCTACGCGGGAGACATAAGGCACTTAACAGATATTATAAAGCAGGGAATAAAGCATGAGGGCATATCATTCATTGATGTGCTGCAACCTTGCGTGACTTTCAACAAGATAAACACTTTTGACTTTTATAACAAGAGAGTGTACAAGCTGGAGAAGGCAAGGCATAACAAGAAAAGCCTTGCAAGCGCTCTGAAAAAAGCTGAGGAGTGGGGCGACAAAATACCCATCGGCGTTTTTTATCAGGAAAGAAGGGAAACCTTTGATGAGTTCTTCAAGCAAAAGCAGCCATTGATAAGCAGGAACAGGAGCAAGATTGACGTCTCAAAAACATTGGAAGAGCACAAATAGAAAAGTTTTTTAAAAAATCAAACAAAATATGTTTTTATGACCACAATACTCGTGTTTTGCGCGCATTCAGACGACCAAATATTTGGGCTGGGAGGCACGTTAGCGAAGTACGCGGAGGAAGGCGCGAGGATTTACACTTACATTTTCTCTTTTGGAGAGCAAAGCCACCCATGGCTGAAGAGGCACGTTTCAGTAGAGATGAGAAAAAAGGAGAGTGAGAAAGCAGACAAAGTGATTAAAGGGAGTGGAGTGAGGTTTTTTGATTTGAGGGAAGGCCACTTCCTTGAGGACGCTGAGAAAAAAGGGATAAAAGAAAAAGTCAAGGACATAATCAAGAAGAAGAAGCCTGACAAAATATTTATTCACTCAGAGGATGACCCTCATCCTGACCATAAGGCGATAAACAGCATAATACTTGACGTTGTTGATAGCCTGAGAGAGAAAATTGACGTTTATTCTTTTGATGTGTGGAATCCTGTAAAGCTCAGAAAAAGGGATTCTCCGAAAATGGTTGTTGACACTTCCTCAACTTTTAAGACAAAGATTAATGCTTTAAAGTGTTTTGCAAGCCAGAAAATGACCATGATTTTCCTATTGGTTCCTGGTGTTTACTTGAGAGATTTTTTTAACGGCTTGAACAACCATGCGAGGTTCGCAGAGGTGTTTAGGAAAGTAAGATGAAAAAGCTATTGATCGTGACAGACAATTACTTGCCGAGGTGGGACGGCATTGCCAGGTTTTTGCTAGAAATAGTACCTGAATTAACAAAACATTTCAAAGTGACAATAGTAGCGCCTGACTTCAAAATAAAGGGAATGCCTGGAAAGATAGAAGGAGTTAGGCTTGTACGCTTGAGAACGTATAATTTCAGGATCGGTGATTTTATTCCTGCAAGGTTCCACAAAAAAGAGCTTAGGAATGAGGTGAGAAAGAATGAGTTGGTGTGGGCTCAGACTATTGGGCCTCTGGGAATAAGTGCCATAAAAGCAGCAAAGAAGTATCGCAAGCCGGTTGTTTCATTTGTGCACAGCATCGAATGGGATCTCGTAACAAAAAGCATCTCAAACTACAATCCTTTCAAGCATTTCGCCAATGTTTTCGTGAAGTTTTTTGCCAGGAGCATTTATAACAAATGCGACCTTTTAATGATGCCAAGCGATGAGGTTGCGGACCTTTACATGTGGCAGGGCATCAAAACACGAAAAGTTGTTGTTAATCTTGGAGTGGACTGCAGTCGCTTCAGGCCTGCTGTGAGCAAGCCTAATGCCAAGCGCAGAATAGGCATAAACCCGAGCATGAAAGTAGTTGGATTCACTGGAAGGATTGGAAGGGAAAAGGACTTGATGACATTGCTGAGGGCTTTTGTCTGGCTGCAAAAAAGTTATGACAAAGCAGTCCTACTCATCGTTGGTGTCGGTCTCAAAGAGCTTGAATCAAGTTTCAGGAAGAGGAAAAACGTGGTCCTCGCAGGCTCAACAGACAACGTTGTTCCTTTCCTTCAGGCAATGGATGTTTTCGTGCTTCCTTCGCTGACAGAGACTTCTTCCTTGGCTACTATGGAGGCAATGGCTTGCGGGCTTCCAGTAGTGGCAACGCCTGTCGGCTATGTGAAGAGTTATGTTAAGAACGGTTATAATGGTTATTTGTTTCCTTTAAGGAACTCGTATGCTTTGTACACAAGGCTAAGGAGTCTTCTTAAGAATGATAGCTTAAGGTCGAAGCTTGGAAGGAACGCAAGGGCAACAGCAACTCAGAGGTTTAGGTGGAAGGACACAAAAGAAAAAATTATTAGCATACTTAAGGAATATTAAGGTTTTGGTTAAGTATTATATTTTGAGGCTTACTGTTTTTGATATGCCATCCTCATTCATGGAGACTCCGTAAAGGTTGTCTGCTTCTGAGATTACTGAATCATTATGGCTTATTATGAGGTACTGTGCTTTGTTGGAGTAGCTTCTTATCAGGCTTGCTAGTTTTTCAGAGTTTCTCTTGTCCAGCGCAGCGTCAACTTCATCCAGGATGTAAAATGATGCTGGCTCGAATTCCTGAACTGCGAACAAGAAAGCAAGGGCTGTCAGGGTTTTTTCTCCTCCTGACAAGGACCTCATGTCAATAAATTTCTTTCCTGTAAGCCTTACTTGTATTTCCAGGCCACCCTCGAATGGGTTTTCAGGGTTCTCAAGCTTCAGCAATGCTTCCCCTTTTGTAGTTAATTGTGAGAATATCTTCTTAAAGTTTTCCTCTAAGTGACGGAAGGTTTTCATAAATATGTCTTTCTTCTTTGTTTCTATCTCGTTCATCATTACTATAACATCCTCTTTTTCTACGAGCAGCTTTTCTTTTTTGTCAAGAAGAGCCTTGTATTCCTTCTCAACAACTTCATAGATTTCGAGAGCTTTCATGTTGATTGCGCCGAGCTTTTCCGCCATTCTCTCAAAGTCCCATATTTCCCTTTTGAGCTGCTCTTCTGTTTTTTCCTTGTTTATTGGAACGCCGTCAAACTGTTTGAATTCCTCGCGCAAAGCAGAAAGCTCTGCCTTGACCTTTGCCTCCTCAAGAGAAATGCTGTTTGTCTTTTGTTCTATTCCTCGAATTTCCTCCTCCTTAAGGATTATTTTGTTCTCGGCTTTTTGAAGCTCATCATTGGCTTTGTTTCTCTGGCTGAAAAGGCTTTTGAACTTTGACATGAACGTTTTTTCCTTTTCTTCTTTTTCCCGAAGGTCTTTCTCGTCTCTTTCTATTTGGGCTTTTAAGGATTCTTCCTCTTTCAGGAATTCCTCTTCTTCTTTTTCGTGCTGCTTTATTATCTTGTCTGTGTTCTCGATTTCTGGTTTTAGCATTGAGTCAATCTGGGCTGTGATGTTTTTTATTTCTGCATCGTATTTTATTATGCTCTCGCGGATTTCCTGCTTTTTCTGCTCGAAAGTGTTGAGCTCTGCAAGCAGGACTGGGTTTCGGAGCTGGCTCACCTTTTCCTTTAGCTTCTGCTTTTCAATCTTTATTTTTGCGAGCTCGCTGTTGGATGAGCTTATCTTTGTTTGTAGTGAAGAAAGCTTTTTTTCAACTTCTGCCAGGTCTTTTTTTAGTTCTTCTTTCAGCTTCTTATTAACGCTTAGGTCTGAAGAGTCGAGGTGAAGGCTTTTCTCTGCTTTTATTATTTCTCCTTCTAGTTCTGCTTTTTTCTCTCGGAGGCTTTGTATTTTTTTCTCGTTGTCGCTGCGCCTTTTTTCTAGCACATTGATAAGCTTTTGCAAGTCTTCTTCTTCCTGCTCTTTTTTTGTGATGTCTGCCATTACCTCACTCTGCTGGAATCCGAACGGGAGCTTTTTCCTGTAGCCGCCGATCATGGCTCCGCTCTTCTCAACAAGGTCGCCGTCGAGAGTGGCTGCTCTTATTTCTCCGATGCCGAGCCTTCTAGCGACGTCAATGCTGTCAACTATTAGCGTGCTTCCGAAAACGTATTGGAAAGCTTTCTTGAGTTTCGGATCAAATTTTATTAGGTCTAAGGCGAGGCCTTCCACTCCGTTCGCCTTTGCAAGTTTTTTTGTCTTCTCATCTATGACTGGAGGCCTCAGCTTGTTTAATGGGAGAAAGGTTGCTGTGCCCAGCTTGTTTGCTTTCAAATACTTTATGCATTCAGCTGCTGTTTTGTCATTGTCAACAACTATGCTTTTTATTCTAGGGCCTGCCGCGACTTCCAAGGCAGTTGCGTACTTGCTGCTCACTGTCCCGAGTTCGTGAACCTGTCCGAAAACGCCCGGAAACTTTTTCTTGTTTGATATTATTTTCTGCACGGCAAGGCTTCCTGAGATTTGCTCTTTCACGCCCATGTTGTGGGCTTTCAGCTTGGTTATTTCTTCCTGCACTTTGAGAAGCTTTGGCCTCGCGTTTCCCAGTTGCGATGCGAGTGATGAGTCCTCGTTCAAGGCCTTGTTGAGATCAAGAGTTATTTTTTTGAAGTCCTCCTTTTTCTTCTTCAGCTTGAGTATTTCTGCTTTGTGCTCTTTCTCTATCTCGAGAACCTTGCTTATTTTCTCGTCGGTTGTTTTTATCTGGAATTCTAAGCGGTCTTTTTCGCGCAGCAATTCCTGCTGCTCATGCCTTAATTCCTGAATTTCCTCTTGTATTTTCTCCGCTTTCTGGTCTGCTTCTTCTATTTCTTTTTCTATGTCTGCTGCGCTGCCAATCCTGTTTTTTTCCTTAAACTCTTTTATTCTCTTCTCAAAGCTTGCTATTTCTTTTTCTCCTTTTTCTTTCTCGGCAATGTACTCTTGCTTTTCTTTCTCTAAGATTTTTATCTTATTGGCTATTTCCTCTTTGTTTTGGACTAGCTGTTTTTTTCTTTCTGCTAGCTTGGCAAGCTCGTTTTTTAATGAGTCAACCCTTGCCTTATTAGTTCCGAGCCTTACTTTCAGGGATTCGACCTCTTTGTGCAGGGCAACTTGTTCTTTTTCTCCTTTTTCTTCGATTTGCTTATTGATTTCGCTGATTTCCTCTTTTTTCTTTGATATTAATTCTCTTAAAGTGTTTATTTCTTTTTGGATTTCATCTATTTTGTCCTTGTGCTTCTTATTTCTCTTCTCAAAGCGCGCTTCTTCTGCCTCCTTTTTCTTTATTTGGTGAAAAAGGTAAGATGCTTTGTTCTCGTTTATCTTGTCGCGCAATTCTTTGTACTTTAGGGCCTGGTCTCTTTCTTTCTTCAGCTCTGCAAGATAGGTTTTCCTCTCAGTAAGGATTATGTTTGCTTCGTTGAGCCGGTTCTCAACGTTTTCCAGTTCTTTTACTGCTTTCTGCTTTTTTTCCTCGTAAATGCCGATGCCTGCTATTTCCTCAACTATTTTCATTCTTTCTCTTGGAGTCATCTCAACAAGCTTCACAATGTCTCCCTGAAGTATTATGTTATAACCATCAGGGTTTATTTTTGCGGCAGCCAAGAAGTCAAGCACTTGGTTCCTTGTCCTAGTCTTATCATTTATCTTGTAGATGCTTTGGCCGTTTGACTTTATTATCCTGCTTATTTTTACAATTGGCTCGTCGCTCGGAAAATCCTTTTTTTTGTTGTCAAAGAATATTTCGACCATACCCTCTTTCATAGGGTTTTTTTTCTTACCGCCATTGTATATTAAGTTGGCTGATTTCTCTGCTCTGAGGCTTTTGGACGAGCCTTTACCAAGAACAAAGCATATCGCATCCAACACGTTTGATTTTCCTGAGCCGTTTGGCCCTAGAATGCAGTTGAATTGGTCGCCAAACACTAGCTCAGTTTTGTTAGCGAATGACTTAAATCCCTTCATCACAAGTTTTTTCATTAGTGTCATCAAAAAAGCGCCTCTTTTGTTCTCTAAAGCATTCAGAATAAAGAAAAGAAATAGTATTTAAAGCTTATTGTTTATTCAGTAAAAGACAAAGGAATGCCAGCATCCGTAATAGTACGGTCTTATTCTTAGGCCGCACTGGTAATTCCTGAACGAGTGGTAAGTGTAAAGTTTTCCTTTTTTAAAACCTATATTGTAACCTCTTTCGAGCCCGTCGTCAAAGCCAGTGATGTATCCTTGTGAGAATACTGACCTGTGGTGTCGTCTTGCCTCATTTCTTATTATTTCAAACTGCATTGATTCCGCGGCCCTGTTCGCGTAAAAGCCGTGAGGCATTGGAACATAATCTGTGTAATAATCAGCATTACCGCAGGGATCTTTTTTAGCAGAACAGCTGTTGCCTTCAAAGGCTAATGCTCCAAATGCCATTATCAAGAGCATTAAAGCAGTTATTATCAGTTTTTTCATACAAAAAACACCCCGCAAATGTGTTATTACTAATGAATAATCAATTATATTTAAGCTTTACGGAGAGAATGAGTCCAGTGTGGACTGAAACTTTTTCTCCATGATTTTCTTGTAGGAAGCCCATGTTTTCCTGAATATCGCTGGGTAGTCAGAATGGTGTTTTTCCGCAAACCTTACTGTTTCAGGGTCGCTCGGGTAACCTGAGCCGAATCTTTTGCCTATTTTCTTCTGTATTTTCTCTATTTCGCGGTCTCTCGTGACTTTTGCAAGTATAGAGGCAGCAGCTACTGTAGGATGGTTTAAGTCTGCCTTGTGCTCGGCAATTATTTCAACGCTCACGTTGAGGAGTTTTTTAATGTATTCAAGGTAGGACTTTATGTTCGTGCTAGGCGCGTCAAGGATTGCCTTTTTTGGCTTTAGATCGTTTATTATTTGCGCTGTTTTCAAAGCCTCAAGCCAGTTGAGGTTTAAGTCGTCAGAACTCAGGGCATCGTCTATTTCTCTGGGCTCAACTATTATTATTTTATATTTTTTAACAGTATTGATTATTTTATTAAAAAGCTGTTCTCTCTGCTTCGGCGTCAAAAGCTTGGAATCAGTTACGCCTATTTTTCTGAGCTTTGGCCCGTCTTTCTCATTAATAAGAACTCCGCAAATCACCAAAGGCCCTATCATAGGCCCACGGCCAGCCTCATCTATCCCACAAATCAGCATAACAGTTGTTTTTTTAGCTGAATTTATATGTTTTTCTAAAGAAAATGCCAAAAAATTGCTTTTTTTGGAGTGAGTGAGATGTTAGGAATCCTAATGAAGAATACTTCGCAGTTAAGAGCATGTCTTTTAAGTTATATTTAATCAAATCTTAATTATGCTCTGTAAACATTACCATTTTTTCTTGCCAACTCCCGCATTTCCCTGAAGCTCATCCCTAATGTTTCATAGAATGCCTTTCCTGCTCCCCCGTATTGTTCTGAAAGTGCGTGAATTGTGTCAACGCAGCTTCTTATTTTTCTTTGGAAGTATGCTGAGAATGGTATTCTTGTCAGTTTGTGCGCTGATTTTATAAGCATCGCAGTCCCTAAGATTTTCGGGATTGGGTGGTCAAAGCCGGCCAGCCATGCGCCGAAGAACGCGTTTAGAAGAGCGCTTTGATAATTTTCATAGATGCTGCCATAACCTCTTAATGGCGCTTTTAAGTACCCTTCTTGTATTATTGCCTTGCTGAACCTCGTGTTCATTTCCCTGAATGATTCCTTTATTTTTTCAAGATCATCATCGCAAAGCCGGACTCTTCCTCTGCTCCTAACCTGAGTTGCAGCCTGGTCAAGGACATAATTTGTGTATTCGTCTAATCCAACTTTGTAAGCGAGAGACTCGCTCTCAACAGTAAAGTTGAATCTCCTTGCTTTTACAAAATTTCCGATGACAGGGAAATAGTTTAAGATTATTTCAGCAACGCTTCTTAGTTTTGCCGGCTTCTTGTTTTTTCTTCTTCCATACCTATGGTTATTGAAGTGGTTGGCATGGATTCCCTCGTGAAGCTTGAGGAAAGTCTCGTTATTCAAGAATTGTGAATACATTGTCTGGTACATGTTGCTTAGTGGAGAACCATTATTTAATCCTGCTTCTTCAAAGACTTTTTTCATACGAGGAGAGAGATCATCTCCAGCCACATCAACGCGCTCACCGAGGATAATTCTTTCAAGGTTTAATGCCGTTGTTCTTATTAGTTCGCTTCTGTTATCAGGAAGGTCTTGTGTTACAGTAACAGCAGAGCCGTCTGGCTCTCCGAATGCAAATCCTCCAGCGCCTAACAGGGTCATAATTCCTTTTCCTTTTGCCTCATAGGAGTCTATAGGCTCTCTTCTTATTCCAAGAAACCTTTCTGTTATTTCCTGAACCTCATCTGTTACAGGATCTGGGTGAACGAAACCAGCTTGGAGCAATAATCCTGATAATGTTTGCTCATTAGGCTTGCTCTTACCATAAACTGTTTCTTGAACTCTTCGCTCAAACTCTTCAATTGGTTCGCCCTTTGCAGGCACTAAGCCGAATTCTCTTTTGACAGCTTCCAGCCATTCGGGAGATTTCTTTTTGCTAGACTTTTCCAATCCTTTTTTTATGTATTCTACAAGTGGTATTGCAAGCATCATTTTTCGCCCTCCCTTTTCAGAACATCTATTGTGAGCTTGACTACAGTTTGCGGCCTTAGGTCATCCTGAAGTATTTTAGGTATGACTATTATGGATTGGCTGCCATGCTTGGCAATTTTCTTTGTTATGACGAATTTTTTCACGTCCATTTTTTACATAAAAAATACATAAGATATGTTATTATTAAGTAGTAGTAATATAACCACTATATAAATC
>RFII01000029.1 GCA_003695265.1 Candidatus Woesearchaeota archaeon
CTTTTTAAATGTTATCATATTTTACAATGGGACTTGCAGTTCCCTTAAACCGCTCGCGTCGAAGAGGGGGTTCAAGGGGGCATAGCCCCCATTGTAAAAAAAATTATTTTTTTTCAAAAAGAAATCAAATGGGCTCAGAGGGATTTGAACCCCCGACCTATCGGTCTCTTCCAAAGGTTAAGAGCCGATTGCTCTAGTTGCCCAAGCAATACCAGGTTATTCTTATACGGCTAAGCTTATGCAATAAGCATTGCCATACAACTCTAAAACCTGGTAATGTTTACCAGACTGAGCTATGAGCCCGTCCGGAAAAAGAATTACAAAATGATTTAAAAACCTTTCTCTAAAATTCTTCAGTTAAGCTTAAATAATCATGCCCAAATCCTTTTTTTATGAAAGAAAAGGTTGTTGTCGGAATGTCGGGAGGGGTTGACTCTTCAGTAGCCTTGATGCTGTTAAAAAAACAAGGGTTTGAGCCTGTTGGTGTTTCCCTTAAGCTGCCTGTCTGGCAGGACAAATGCAATAGGATTCGTGACAATATTTGCTGCAGTGAGGAGTCTTTGCGCACTGCGAAATCTGTATGCAAAAAATTCGGCGTGCCTTACCACATAATTGATGTCCAAAAAGAATTCAAGAAAGAGGTTATCGAGTACCTGAAAAGGAATATAAAGCAGGGCAGAACACCCAATCCCTGCGTTATATGCAACAGGCACCACAAGTTTCGCGAATTATTAAGGTTTGCTGACAAGCATAGAATAAAGTATGTTGCTACAGGGCATTACGCCAAAGTCGTTTTTGACAAAAAATCAAAGAAATACCTGTTGAAGAGGCCTAAGGACAAGGATAAGGACCAGACTTATGGCTTGTCTTTTCTGACACAAAAGCAGCTTAGCCGAATACTCTTGCCTTTAGGAAACTTAACAAAAGAAGAGGTTTTTAAAATTGCCGAGAAAGAAGGCTTTGAAGTTTTCTTAAAGAAAAAGGAAAGCCAAGACTTCTGCTTTGTTTCAAACAAGTCATTTTCAAAGTTCATTGAGAAAGAAATAGGTGTGAAAAAAGGAAAAATAATTGATGTGAACGGCAGAGTTCTCGGAGAGCATAAGGGAATGCAATTTTTCACAATAGGGCAGAAGAAAGGGCTTAACCTGCCAGGCACATTTTACGTCGTGAAAAAGAAAGGAAGCAGCCTTGTTGTAAGCAAGGACATAAACGACACTTACAGCTCTGAGCTAATCCTTAGCAGAGTAAACTTTATCTCCGGGGAAAAACCTGCAAAGCCAATAAATGTGAGGGCAAAAATAAGGTATAGGCAGAAGCTGAGCCCGGCAAAGCTGGTCCCTCTCGGAAACAAGTTTAAGATTGTTTTTAAGAAGCCACAGCACGCAATAACTCCTGGGCAGTTCTGCGTTTTTTATGAAAAAGACGTTTGTTTAGGAGCAGGCATAATTGCGTAGGGCAAAGTCAACTTATGTGAGATAAGTTTTAGTGAAAGGGTGGTGTGGGCGGGACTAAAAAAATTTACGTATTTACATAAAAATTTTTTACAATTCAACACAACAAAGTTGACTTAACCATTGCATAGCAACCTTTATAAATAATTATTTTTTTTTATGTATCTTATGTTGTCGGGTGGAGAAGAAGATTTGTCTTTAGTTGGCAAAATCCTTTCTGCAGTGTGTGGGCCTGTTACAGGAATGCTGCCCCCAAGATTGCAGATGAGGTTGTCAAGGGATAATACCCTGGCAGCTTCTATCATGAGCACATCTTCTCGCGCGTTTAATATTGCTTGGTCCGCCTATTCTGCGGTTTCTTTGATTGGAAGGGCTTTTGGTATGGATATTGATCCGACTCCAGGAAATGCTGCGACATTACTAGGTCTTGGTGTTGCTGCAGACACAGCTGTTAGAGAAGTTTGTTATGGGCTTCATTATTACATGAACCATCCAAACAGCACTTACAGTGACCCTTGGGGTGAGCCAATCCTATCCCTTATTGATGCTAATAGGCATCCTGAATGGTACCATTAATAAAAACTTAATCTGCGTGCAGCTCAAAAAGCAGATTATTGATATTCTCTTAATAAAAAACATGTTCTTATAAAGAATTTAACGCCGCAGCCCGGACTTTCACAAACTTTTGCCAAAGTTTGACCAAATGCAGTTAAGTGAGACATTCACTTCGTGAAGTCTCACGAACTTCTTGGCAAAAACCTGTTTTGAACCGGGACATCCCAGAGGGAAACCAGCTGTTCGTATTACGCAGATGAAGAGCTTTCACCTGAAAACTCCAAGCTGGCGCAATACCAGGTTATGCGACTGCGGCATTAAATCTGAAAACGAAAATTAAAACGTTTTTATAAAACTTACCATAAAAACTAATAATGCGATGGCAGATCAGGAATATCAGGATAACCTTCCCTCCTCAACAATCCGCGAGCCATGGCAATGTACCTTAACATTTCTTTTGCAGTAATGTTCTTTCCTACTTTTTGGTCTGAAGGTATTTTTGCGCACACCGTGTTAATAACATCGTAAGCTATTTGTTCCATTACGAGTTCAGGCTCCACATCATGTTGCTCAGTATAACTTATATATTTCCTAACATTACTAATAACAAGCCTGAAGCTCGGCATGTGGCCTTCAAGCTTGTTAAACCTTGATATACCAAGTGCCTCCCTGAAATCGTCTGGAAGCGCGTTTGACCCTTTCCTTATGACCTCTTTCACATCATGTATAAACTCAGCAAGGTTAGATATAACCTGATAATAACGATTTGCCCTCTCATTATCTGTTGTTAACTTTTGATCTCCCGAGCCTTTATAAAAGAAATAAGTGTGAAGCTTTCCCTGAGGCTCAACTCTCTCAGCTTTTCCATACTTGTACCAATACCCATCATTACCCTTTACAAGGAATCTGAATCTTTTCTTGCCACCTTCATCAATAACTTCTATTGCGCGTTCTTCCATGTCCTCATCAACTATTTCATCAGTGGTTAATAATCCTGCCTTGACCATTGCAACCCTTATTTGGAAGTCTTTTGGCTGGTCCTCAAAACGAATGTATTCGCACCTGTCAAAAACAGCTGGCTCTATGTCTTCCAAGTCTGTTCCCGTGCCCGGGTTGTAAGCCATTATGTAACAAGTTTCATCATGCGCTCTCTGCTCTTTTCCATCAATTCTGTATGTTGAAGTGTCCTCAAGAATGCTGTTAAGACCTTTTTGTACGCCATGCCTCAGCTTGTTGAACTCATCAAGATAAGCGATTTCGCCACGCTCCATTGCAGGAACCATCTCTCCTTTTTTGAATCCTGTTGCTGTCGCTTTTTGCTGACCCTCCTCACCAACGGCAATTAAGGTTTCATGGCCTAAAAGGTCAGCAACCTCTTTTTCAGGCTCACAAACTATTCTGTGAATGGGCTTTCCAAGTATTCTGCTCAGAAACTTTGCCAGTTGTGTTTTTCCAGAACCCGGATCACCACCCATAAGTATTGGCTTTCTTTGCTCATAAGCCATAATGACGCGCTGGACTTCATCAAAAGGGCCCTCCTGCTGGTTTGCTATATACAAAAACTCCCTACTTGTTTTATCCTCTAAACTTTCAGCCATCATTAACACCTCATTTTCTTAGTGATTTGTAAATGTCAACTATTTCATAAATTAAAGACTCAACATCGTTGAAAGCCCGCGCGTAGCTTGCAGGCTCCGACAATGTCCTAAAATAAGATGGCTCTGGGTCAATGGTTAAAAGCACAACCCTTATGCCTGCTTCCTCTGCCTCCTCAATCGCCTTTCTCGTGTCCATAATATCATACTCCTCAGAGGTCTCCTTAAGATATTCTGGTCTACCATCAGTGATTATGATTAACACCTTATTTTTCTGCTTTCTCCTTTCCAAGTCTTCTATTGCTACCCTTATTGCCACTCCGCTAGGTGTTTTACTACCCTCAACATAATCCAAAGAAGCAACAATTTCTTTTTTTTCTTCATCCCAAGGCTCATAATGCCTCTTTATGTATTCTATCAAATTATGTTCAGAATAGTAATCAGTTTGAAAAGAAGCAACAGAGAAACTATCTCCAAGCTCAGCTAATGCTTCTGCTAATATAAGCGCAGTATACTTTTCAACTTGAATTCTTGTATGATTTTCAACGCGATAGCGTGTTGAGCTACTCCTGTCAATTAGTATAGCAACAGTGTAATCTCTCTCCCGCTCTTTGCTTTTAATGTAAATATCTCCTTTCGGCTCTTTTCCTGAGATAACGCGGGTCACTTCTTCCCTAGCTCTGCGCTGATGAATCCTTGATCCTCTTTTCGTGCCTTTCACTTTCTCCCTCTTCCTTTTCTTCAATTTTCTCAATTCTTCTCTCACAGATTCTACGAGATGCCCAAAATTCTCACGGAAGAACTCATAATCCCTTGAAGATCCTTGTGATAGTGTTCTTATAACGTAAGTTGCGCGGTTATGGTAAGACTGCTCTTCATAATCCCACTCCCTCATCATTCCTTCTTCCCCATCCTCAAAAGTAGTTTCGCTTGTATCAATATCTAAAAGTGATTCAACGCCTTGCTCTCTGCTTTCATTTTTTCTTTCCACAAAAATCCTGTCAATTATGTCTTCTGGAGATACGCGCGGAGGTTCTTCAGACTTTATCTTCCCTCTCTTTCCCCCAGAAACTTTCTTCCCACCCATTCCTCTTTTTGATTTCTTACCAGTGGAGGGTGGTTGCTGAGATGCTTCTTGCTTCTTTCCGTTTTCTTGACCTACTTGTTGCTCTCCTCCAAGTCCTCCTTGTACTTTCTGCTGAGATTGTTGTTGTTCTTTCAAGCGTTTGTATTCCTCAAGTATCTCACGAACATCGTCGGCTTCTTCTCTGCCAAACCTCTTCTTTATGTATCTATATATATTTTTTATAAAGCTCATTTTACTATTCTGGATTAAGGTTGTTAGCTATTTCCTCTGCCTTTTGAGGAGAATAACCTCTCTCTTCCAATTTTCTTCTTACAAATTCTTTCAAGGGATCAAAATCAGCTCCTGAAAAACCACTTATTTGAGATTGTTTGTTATCTTCTTGTTTCTGCTTATCACCACGCATTCCTTTTAATTTATTAATCAGCCACTTAACATAGTCTCCAACATTTCTTCCTTTTTTATTTTTAGGACTCTTTGGTTTTGGCGGCTCATAACCTTCAGGTAATTCACCTTCCTCCCTCATCCTTTCAATTTCTTTCTCAATATCCTTTTGCTTAACGTCCATTCTCTTCTTTTGTTTTTCATACTCCTTCCTGAACTTGCTTCTCTTATCCTCAGAAGTGATGTCTTCTTTTCGCTCCAATCTAATTCTTCCCGTGTCAAAGCTGTGCTGAGTCATTGTCTCAGGCATCTCTGCTTCGCTTAATTCATCACCAAAAGCGTCGTGCAATTTTCTATATATTCTTTCGGCTATTTCAATGCTGTCAAAAACAGTCGCATCTGCTCTCTTTACTTGCTCAACTTCATCAAGCAACTCCACAAAAAGCTCCGCATAAGACCTTTTACCTTCAGGGCTTTTGTATTTCTTCTTAAGGAACTTTTTCTCACCTCTCGTTTTTTTGTTAAGCTCACCATGAGTGTATCCTGAGATCGCCTTTTGTGTAAGCATTACAATTAATCGTGTAAAATCACTGTCTATGTTGTCAGTGTCCATGATCTTAACAAGGTATCTTTCTGTCTGAACCAATGGTTTTACCCTTTTAGGATCATCAATGAACTCTTTTTTAAACAGGTATTCAACCCGGACATCTTCAACAATGTTTAGTATTGTTCTCATTATTTCTGGGCTTTCAAACTGCTGCACATAATCTGAGATATCAATTAGGAAGCTGCCATAACGAATGTGTGCTGCTTCATGAAATAGACTCCCAACATAAAGAGTTAGATTAGGATCGTTGCCGGCATTTTCTCCCTTTCTTCTTTTATACTTAATAAAGGATATTATTTGAGGCAAATAAATTGCCTTGCCGTCTGTGTTTGGAACAGGGTTTCCAGAATGAAGACCAACATTTACTCTTCCAAGAATGCCAAGCTTCTCAATTGAAAGAATTGGGCTGGCCTCATCAAAGGTTACCCCATAACCCTCTTCTTCTCTTGAGTCAACTTTCTCCAACACATATGGTTCTACATGAATAAACTCACCATCAGGACATTTTACGTGATAACCCTCACCGCATTCTTTTGTGATAATCCCTTTTGTTCCTTTTTCATAGCCTGATACATCCTCTGTGAGCTTGACTACGTCTCCAATGTTATAACTCATTTTACCTAAAATATTTTTTACTCTTAACCCTTATAAATTTTGCTGTTTCTGAGCTAAGCCAACCTAAGAAGATTGGCTTAACTCTCTTTCTTCATCTTCATCCCAAAAGCTCCTCTATCTCTCTCATGTATGTTTCTCCTCCTACATTAATGATAATTTTTCCTCCTTCTTCCCTCAACCCACCTATGCTGAGGTAGTCCTTTGTTACCTTTGAATCAGTAATCACCTCATGCATTAGCTCGCCATCTTTATTTTCCCATACAAGATAAACAGTGTCAAAGCCGTATGTTGAGCCGTTCTCTGTTCCGAAGACTATTGCAGCCACATTCCTTCCTGGCAATCTTTTGACGTCCCTAACATAATCATACCCGAGCCTTGGCGCTATTCTCTTAACAAGGTTTTCTGCTTGTTCAACAAAATCCAAGTCCTTGGGCTCTTCAATTCTTCCATCAAGAGTTATCTTCACTTTTGTTTTTGCAAACGTTCCGCCTTCAGCTCCTTCCGGAGTGATCTCTGCGATAACCCCATCCTCTAAAAGCTCGCACAAGGAGATAGAGGCGTCTCTGCCACGAGAACCTGTGAGTGCACTAACACTGTTTCTTATCCATGCATGATCCTCATAAATCATTCTTGGCGCGTTGTTGCCTTCAACATACCAAACCGAGTACCTGTACTGGTCGCCAAGCCATCCTTCTCCTTCTGGCGTGCACCTGTCAGTATCTATCTGCTCAAAGAGTACAAAGGCTGCTCTTTCATTCTCAGAATCAATAATCTGGTGATGTATCCTTGTTTCTTGATACAACGGGTGGTCGTGCTGGTGAGTCCTAACAACATTATCCATTGCTTCCTTCACCTTTCTTTCAAATTCTGATTCAGACATTTTTATCAACCCCCTTACTTTGTTCTTTTAGTATCCTTTTTTGGTTCCTTATCCTATTCTTTAACGTTTTCTGACTTATATTTTGCTAGCCATCAACCTCTACCTCAAGCCCATAATTCCTAAGTATTTCAGCGACTTCGTCATGGTTTGCTCTGCCAAAATCTACTGAGCGACCATAAACACTAATTCTTCCGTTTTTGTAGAGTAGCCAACCACCTCCCCTTACTTCTAATTTTCTGCCAAGAACTTTTTCGATTCTTTCTCTGATTTGGTAATGCATACCAAGGTCGGGAAAGCAGGCAATAATGTCTCTTCTCCCATCAGAAAGCCTCAAGTACTTTAATGGTTCTCCCTCTTCAGCAATAAGTACTAATCTCTCTGTTGGTGAATTATGATTGATTAATATTCTATACTTCCCATGATTGTCCTGAAGCTGAGAATCCTTAAGTGCGCTGATGCAATAATCTTCCAACTTCTTATATTTTAAGCTATCAATTGTCTCACGGAATGAGTCAATAACTCCATATTCTGGGAGTATTCCCCTTACTTCTTTATACTCTCTTACAAAATCCATTATTTCTCCTGCTATTCCTATCCTTGTCAGGGCCTCATTTACTAAGTCTGTTAAGCTCATCATAAAACACCTCTATTGTTACCACTTTGTAATAAGTAATATTTATATAAGAAAGTTTACATCAAAAAATACGTAAAAACCGAAATATTCATGCATTATAATCATGTTATACTAATTATGACCAATGTATTTCATGAGAGAGGTGTAAAAGATGTGAAGCTTTACTTCAAGGACAAAATTATTGCTGTGCTTGAAAAACAGCAGAACAACCTTCACAAATAGCAAAAAAGTGGCATTAATTAGGGATGCTGTTCGTTACAAGATTGAGCGAATGAAAAATAATAATATCAAAGTAAAAACTCATTTATGCCCATAAGATCATTATTCAGCATTGTTTCAAAAAATGTTTGAATCTTTTAAATCAGATAATAAAAGTAATGTTTGAAAGTAGCTTTAAGAAGTATGACACACTGTTGACCTACAAAGAATACAAATATAAAATGTCTCTGTTAAACTTTAGTTCATTGCCTCAATAATAAAACATTAGCACTGAAGAATTACCTTGTAAGAATAGATGAAACAAATTGCTCCATTTTATCATAAACTCTCTGGGCTTTTGAATAAAGCTCATCAATCTTTTCTCCTTTTATCTCTTTAATCTCTCCATGTTCCACTTTTTTATAGTATTCAAAAACCTCCTCGATCATTTGAGAGTAAACTCGAGGTATCTTATTCTTAAATCTGAGTGCTAATTCCTCATCAACCCTTCTTTGATGAGGAACAGGGTGATTTTCTGCCATTAAAGTAGCTTGGCCTGCACAAATAACTGCATCAGATAGTTTTTCTAATAATTGGACTTTCATGGAATTTATTTTTTTTAGTCTTAAAGCAACACTTTTCTTTAGGTTTTCCAAGGATTTTGGAAGTCCTATAACTCCCCCTCTCCCAGCAATTCTTTTTAGGGGCAACACGAATCCTGCGGGGTCATAAATAGGTATGGAAACCTCCAACTCCCTGAATGTGTTAAGGCTCCCATGCATTACCTCACTAAAATAATGTGTAATATAATAAAAGCCTGTGTGCAGCTTGACTTTTGCTGTTTTCCTAATAGATTCTTCCTTTCTTTGACAGTCATCCATCAAGCTTCTTATGATTTTTTTGCTCGCTTTAATATCATCAACAAGTATCA
>RFII01000030.1 GCA_003695265.1 Candidatus Woesearchaeota archaeon
ATTAAATAAACAACAATAATAGCACCTATTACTTTCAGAATTCCTCTCTTTTTCTTAGCGGTTTCCCTCATTTTTAATTAGTATCATGTCTTTACTTATATAATATTTTTTCTTATATCAACCAATAAAACAATTAATACAACAAATTTTTTTTTTGCGTTAAGTTTTTATATGAAGCGCTTATTTTGAGATTTATGCAAAGCATTTCAGTAAGGGAAATGATTAATTATTCTGAAGGTGGGATCATCAGTAAGGTTGTTTCTAAAGGTGTAATTGAAGTAACTCTCTTTTGCATGGCTGCAGGCACTTCAATTGGTGAGCACACCTCAACTAAGAAAGGCTGCGTGTATGTTATTGAGGGAAAAGGAGTTTTTAATCTTGATGGCAAAGACATTGTTATGGAAGAAGGTGTTATTATTGAGATAGCCAGGAATGCAAAGCATTCGCTGAAGGCAGAGAAAAACACTAGTTTTTTGCTCTTTTTAACATGAAAAAATATTCATTGTAAGAATTATGAAAAATTAAGGGTTAAAACGTGATGTAACACTTATTATTGATCCTTTCACTGGACATTTGCCGTCGCACTCCTTATTAATAAAAAAACCTTATTCTCATTCATGAACCTGTTCCAAAAAGCCAAAATACTCGGTGAAGCAGGCCGTTACGACAGCTGCGGCCCAAAAATGTGCGAAGTAAAAATAGGCTCAGGGCTTAATGGGATTTACCATGCAAGGGCAGAGCACAAAACGTGCCGCTTATTCAAAACCCTTATGAGCAATGCCTGCTCGTTCGACTGCAAGTACTGCAGCAACGCAAATAATTGCACGAAAAAGAAAGCAAAATTCGAGCCTAAAGAGTTAGCAACGCTGTTTAACCATCTGAACAAAAAATTAGGGGTTCACGGGCTTTTCTTAAGCTCAGCAGTCTCAGGCAATCCTGACAGGGTCACTGAGGAAATGATTGAAGCAGTCGAGATTCTTAGGTATAAATACAACTTCAATGGTTACATACACTTTAAAGTCCTGCCGGGAACCTCAAGGCATCTAATAAAACACGCGGCTGAGCTTTCAACAAGGATGAGCATAAACATAGAGGCGCCGAGCAGCTCGGTGATGAGCGAGCTTAGCAGCTGCAAAGACTTCAAAATAGACATTCTGAGAAGGCAGGCATGGATTTCTAGAATGAACTTGTCAGGAGGCCAGACAACGCAGCTTATTCTTAACAGCCTTGCAACTGACAAAGAAGTATTAAGAATGGTTCGCTGGGAATACGATGAGCTAAAACTGAAAAGGGTTTATTACTCATCCTTCAGACCAGTGAAAGGTACTCCTCTTGAAAATGAGCCTGCAGAGCCTTTGCAGAGGCAAAACCGCCTTTACAATGTTGACTTCCTGCTGAGAAAATACCAATTCAGGATAAAAGAGTTTCATAAAATAATGATTGACGGCATGCTTCCAAAGGAGGATCCTAAGACGGCTTTGGCAAGGCTTTACTTTGACAAGCCTGTTGACATAAACGAAGCTAGCTATGAGGAGCTGATAAGAATTCCTGGAATAGGCCCAAAAACCGCGGGGAAAATAAAAAGGACAAAAATCACGAAATACGAGCAACTGCACAAACTAGGCGGCCAAATAAAAAAAGCAATGCCTTTCATAATCATTGATGGCAAAAGGCAGACTATGATAAAAGAGTTCTGATTCAGGCTGTTTTGAAAACCCTGCTTTTTGGAATTTCTTCTCTTTTAGCATAATGCTTATCAACTTCGCAACCAAGGTCTTTAAGGGGGTATACAGGAACTTCACTATCATAGAACTCAATTGTTTCTTTGCTTAGTCCAAACATACTGGCTATTCTGAACGCAGTATCCTCATTCCATTCATACAGTTCCTGTGATTCTAAATAAAATTCTTCTGGATAAAAATTTGAATTATAAAAAGGGAAATCTATCTGCCCATCATCCCAAACACCAGGATGCCTAAACCCTTTGTCAACCACTTTCGGCAGCTCTGTTATCATTACATACTTACCTTTCCTAACCAGCCTAGTTCCAATACTTGCCTCGCTAAAAGCAAAGTAGCCATCCCTATTTTTTATGATAAATTTAGGCACTCTGAGCCTTATAAAGAAAACGTTCTCATCAACCCTCTCATAAGTAAGGTTTCCATAATCATGCTCATTTTCTTCATAAGTTCTTATTATTTCTTCCAGGAACTGCTCAAAACTTTCCATGAAAATAATAATCAAATTATCCTTTAAATCAATTATTAAAAAATTCTTGAAAAACTTCTGAACTTTCTGAAAAAAGTCCGGCGCAAATTATTTAAGTGACAAAAACGTTTTTTGTTTTATGACTAATAAGATTGTTCTGCCTCAGGATAAATACGAAACCCAATGTTGGAATGCGGAAATGGCCAGGAGAGGCCAGATAATGAGACAATTAATCAATCCTGAAGAGAGGGATTTATTGGTTTATTACCCCGCAGCTGGTTTTGATACAATCATCTCAAGGCTTATCGGTGCTGGGACTCAGGTACAGGTGGAAAAAAGCCATGAGCAGTGCAAAGATTTTGATCCAAACCCATGGACTCCAAATGAATGGGATGGAAGAAGGACAGAATACTATGTTCAATGGCTTCATATCATAGACTATTGGTATGACGCTTTTCAGCTTAGGCCGCCAGAGATTCATGACGGATTTGATGTTTACATAGATAAACATGGCATAAAAATATCTAATAATACCTCGTACAAAGCTTATGTTTATAATCTTCTTAGGGAGGGAGGATTCCTAATCTCTGAGGGCACACAAAATTTTTTTGTAGGTTTTGAGCCAGAATTATTCGGGTTAGAAATGATTCTTAATAAAGAGGACAGACCTAGTTGTAAAGGACAGCCTTCTCATCTTAGTGTTTGGGCAAAAGAAACGGGCTGTTTCTGCCTGAAGACTTCTTCAAGGCTGATTTGGTTTTGGGACAGGTTAGAAATGACAGAAGAAGTGCAAAATTTTATGCTTCAAGAGGCTGGACGCATTTCTCTCCAGAAATTGATGAGAATATTGCAAGAGAAAAAATTAACATGTTTTTATCAAATATAAACAGTCATGAACTTTCTGAAATCGCAATGCCTTATTTGGAAAACTTTTTTTCTTAGCAAATGCAAACATTTTTAATAGATGAGTTTTACTCGTTTTAGAATGAGTTGGGAAAAGATTAAGAAATCATGGAAGAAAATATGGTACTTCATATGGGAGGATGATTCTGGGTGGAGCTGGATAGCTAACATTATACTGGCATTTGTTCTGATAAAGTATATAGTTTATCCTGGCTTGGGCTTGCTGATGGGAACATCTTACCCAATCGTTGCTGTAGTCTCAACTAGCATGGAGCACCCCGGGACTTTTGATGAGTGGTGGCAGTCACCTGCCTCTTGCAACAAGGAGATGTGCACTCAGGCTGATTTCTATGCGAATTATAACATAACAAGAGAGCAGTTTGAGTCATTCCGCTTCAAGAACGGATTTAACATGGGCGACATAATGGTGCTGCATGGTGTTAAGCCAAAGGACGTGCAGCAGGGTGATGTGATTGTTTTCAAAAGCAACAGGCCAGACCCAATAATTCACAGGGTTATAAAAACACAGGAGATTAATGGGGTTTACCATTTTACAACAAAAGGGGACCACAACAAAAACATTCACCCGGGCATTGCAGAAAGTGACATTAGGGAAGACAGGCTTATAGGAAAAGCATTGATAAGGGTTCCTCTGCTTGGATGGATAAAAATAGGATTTATGAGGCTTGTTCAAATGTTAGGGGTTGTTTTAAAATGATGTTTTGCCCGAAATGCGGCTCACTGCTGAAGCCGGCAACAAAAAAAGGAAAGACAATAATGGCTTGTAGCTGCGGTTTTTCTGACATGGACACTGACAAGGCAAAATTAAAGGAAGAATTCAAAGAAGAAAACAAAATTGAGGTTGTGGAAAAAGAGGCAGAAGCGCTTCCTTTAGTTGATGCAACATGTGAGAAGTGCGGCCATAAAAAAGCTTATTTCTGGAGCGTCCAGACAAGGGCTGGAGACGAGCCAGAGACAAGGTTCTTTAAATGCGAAAAATGCAAGCACACCTGGCGAGAGTACAAGTAGAGCAGCTAATAAAAAACCGTCAGCTCAGGATTATTGTAAAACCAAACCACAACACCAACACGATTCTTGGAATAGAAGAAGGTATTGTAAAAGTCGGAGTAAAAGCGCCGCCTGACAAGAACAAGGCAAA
>RFII01000031.1 GCA_003695265.1 Candidatus Woesearchaeota archaeon
AGGTAATACAAAGGGGCTTAATACAGTCAAAGATGTCAAGGTACGGCACACTAGCAACAATTCTTGTGGTGTCAGCAAATTTTTCGCTTATGCATTACATGCTTGGGGCTCCTAAAATCCACATATGGAGCGCTGTAATATCTGTGTTCTTTGGGTCTATCGTGGTAGTTCTTCTCTTTGAGAAGACAAGAAACCTTTTTTTAACAATACTCGTGCATTTAGTTTATAATTGCGCTGTTGCATACCAAATATACTTGCATGCTGTAAATAATACTGCTGCAGAAATTGTTTTTTGGACTGTTTATGGCATTGTTTTTTTGCTAACGGCAAAACACTCTTGGAAAATATTGAAAGGATACGCTTGGCTTGGAAAAGATTTTTCTGTTCTTGATTGGATTATACTGCCGGCTTACGGAGTAATATTCCCACTGCTATTAGTGTTCTGGACGCAGGTTAAAGCATTCTTGTTTTAGAAATGATTTTAGAGATAATTTGCTTTAGAAAACAATGTTTAAAACCCTGGCAGACCCTGCCGAAGCAGAGCCTGCTGGGGAAAAAGAGGTGATTTTAAGTTTCTTAGTGGGTTTGTTTGCAATACCGCAGTAAGCGTGATAAATGATTGACTTTCCACCTACCCCGACTTATATTTTATAGTAAACAAAACTCATATTTAAACCTTTCGATTTTTTAAGTATTCAAGAGTAGTAACAATTTTTTAGTCGATAATTCGTGGTTTTAACGGTTTTTTAATGCTAACGCTTAACAATGAAAATAAGAGAATTATAAAGCAATGCTTAAAAAACAATTACTTGTCTTAATAATAATAGCCTTTTTTGGCTGCGGCAAGCAATTGCCAGCAGAAAACGGGTTTATAAATGTTTATTTCTGCCCGAGAGATGATTGCGAGGACAAGCTCCTTTTTCTTATTGAAATGTCAAACAAGTCAATTGACTGCGCTTTTTTTGACATTGACCTTGAAAAAGTGATAATGGCTTTAGAAGAAAAGCAGGACATTGCAAGGCTTGTCATTGATAACAACAATTTTGACAAAGTAAATGGGTTGAATTTTGTTAAGAAAGACGACGACAGGCAGTTAAGCCATAACAAGTTTTGCGTGTTTGACAAGAAGGTTGTGCTGACTGGCAGCTGGAATCCTACTGTGAGAGGCACTTTTCACAACAACAATAATATGATAATAATAAAATCAAAGTTTTTGAGCAAAAACTATGAGGATGAGTTTGAAGAATTATGGCAGGGAAAATTTGGAGCTGGAAGGAAAGTAAAAGACCCAATTGTTGTTTTTAACGGATTCGAGATTGAGAACTACTTCTGCCCTGAGGACAACTGTGAAGAAAAACTGGTAAAGGCACTGATGAAGGCAAACAATTCAATAAAGTTCATGGTCTTCTCATTCACATCAGATGATGTTGGCGATGCGATAATCAAAAAGGCTGAGGAAGGCGTGAAAGTTGAGGGTGTTTTTGAAAAGTTTCAGAACAGCAGGTGGTCTGAATACGAGAAGATGAAAGAAAACAGCCTGAAAGTAGTGTTTGACAACAACAAGGGTTTCATGCACCACAAAGTGTTCATAATAGATGAGAAGGTAACTGTTACTGGCTCTTACAATCCAACAAGAAATGGCAATGAGAAGAATGATGAGAACATGTTAATAATCCACGACAAAAACCTAACTGCAAGCTTTCTGGAAGAGTTTGAATTTGTCAGATCTCAACCCATTCAATCTTGACGTGTTTTTGGCCGAAGCGGTCTGCCAAGATATAAGCTATGTCAAACAATAATATTGACAGCCAGATTACCCAAACGCCTGTGAAGACAGAGATTATGAGCGCGGACACTTCTAAAAAAGGCCTGAGTGACAATATTTTTTTAAGGTGCTTGTTCTTAACAAGGCTTTCGCCCTGCTTTGAAGCAAAGAATTCGTCAAAGCAGGAGAATATTGTGAACGCAGCCAAGAAAAAAGTATTTAGTTCTGGAATTCCAAACAGGGAAACAAAAAAAAGCGTTGAGGCCAGCCCGACGTAATGCCCCTCTGCATCAATTTTTCTAAGAGCAACAACTCCAATTATTCCACCAATCCAGAGAGGTGCCACTTCAGGAACAAAAGATATCAGGAGGGCTATTAAGAAACCATAGAATCCTCCAAGAATCATGTTTAGATTGTAAGGCAGCTTTAGGTTGTTGTCGTGATGGAGGTCAACTATTTTAGTAAGTGCTCCTGTCACAAAAGCCGTTATTAAGGTTAAAGCAATGTTCATGTGAATTCCTCCTTCATCGCCATTGCAAGCAAAGGGAAAACGATTGTTGCGTCTGCCTCAACGCAGACATGGTTTGAGTCTTCCTGCAATTTGCTCCACGAGATTGCTTCTCTTGGCCTGGCTCCTGACAAAGAGCCGTCTGATTCTGTTGCGGTTGTTATGTAAACAGCATAGTCTAAGCCACCCCTCAAAATGTTTACGCCTATGAGATGATGTTTTGCTATTCCTCCACCAAGAATAATGCCTGCTGTGCTGTCCGCGTTCAGCACTAAATCTGCAAGATCATTCATGTCCGCGCTCACATCAATCCCGAAGTCAGGGTGCTTCTGTTTAAAAAAGTATAATTGCAGGCCAAGAGCTCCGTCAGTTATGCCAGGGCAGAATATGGGTATTTTGTTTTTTGTAGCCCAGTAAAGTATTGAAT
>RFII01000005.1 GCA_003695265.1 Candidatus Woesearchaeota archaeon
CTTAATTGGCATAACCCTTGCCCTCATGCAAAAGCACTTCCCAATCGGCAAGCTGCCAGGAGACATAACCCTCCGCACGCGAACAACAACAATCTACATCCCGCTTGCCACTTCCCTCCTGCTAAGCCTGCTGCTCAGCATCCTCCTGTCAATAGTTTGGTTTGTTGTTCATAAGTTAAGCTAATAACGCAGAAGGTTTAACACTGAAATAAAAGATAACATAAACACTTTGCCTTTTTAACGCGTGATTGAGAATATTAGAAATCCAGCAAAGCTAAGCCAAAAAACTCCAACATTCACAAAATTCTAAGACAACAGATAAAAAGTTAGGGACAGAAAGCAAGATTGCATAGTAAGCCCCTAGCGACCGTTCCTAAAAACAGAAAGATTTAAATAAGCCGATTTAGTTGAATAACTACTAAAAAATAAAAACAAGGCTAAAAAATGAAAGGAAAACGGAAGCAAAAGGGAGCGCAAACAGAAGGTATAGAAACAGCTTTAGCAGTTAGAGAGCAACAAGGAAATAGCCCATTAGTTTCTTTGGTAAAAAACTATAGAAAAGTTTCTGAGTATTTTGAAGAAATTAAACAAGCTGAATATCAACTATCTGGTCTTATAAGAAGCATGCAGCTTTATGAGCATCCCGAAAGCACACTTGACAAGATGTTGCGTCCGTTCCAAAGGTTAATAGCAAGAGCAAGCGGGCTGCCTGCTGTAAGAGATTTTATAGAGGATGGTTTGCCTGTTTATGAAAAATTGGAAGAATCACTTAGGGATGCAGTAGTAAAAACAGCTCAATCAGTTGATAATATCGTAGAGCATTATCGCGAAGAGCAGCGACAAATAGCTGAAATGGAAAGATTTCTCAGAAAAAACCCGACCCGTGAACAACTATTAAATTACATCGAAGGAACGACAGCAACCCCGATCTCAGAAAATATACGGATGATACTAGAAGAGTCTCCTGTGCAACACGACTATAGAGCTATTGTTGAAGGTGTACTCCAAATGAGAAAAAAGACTGCTGAAACAGCCGGTGGAATTGCAGTATCAGCAGCACACTCATTCCATGAGGCACAAGTTAATCTATTTAGGTACCTGAATATCAAAGATTCATTAATAGTTATGTCAGAAGCAAGAAGAGCAATTGATGTTTCCTCCCAATTATCTGAGGGTCTAATGAACTTTTTATCCAATGTCTTGCCCACCTATCAACAAACTGTAATGGCATCTTTGTTAGACATTATTGAACGAGAGAAGGAATGGGGCAAATTTATAGAGAGAACTCAGGATCAACCAAATCTCTTTGAAGAATTAGAAAAACTTCCTTCTCCCCAACCAACATCTGAGTAAAGTCTCACCTAGTGCAAGCACGATGAAAGCGAAAAGCCAATTAGCTGAAGTGAGAAGAAATATTTTAACAGGTGAAGAAGCAGTAAGCTACTTAGACAGAATACTTGCATTAATTCCTGAGTCAGGTTTAAGAAATGCATTAATTTCTGCAAAACTGTTATTTAAAAAACCGCCCGAGAGATTAGCAGTATATGTCAGTCCATTAACAGGATTTCCCTCTATACCCTCGCTTAAATCTGACTCAAAAGCTGGCATAGATGCAAACAGGCATGAATTAGGAGATGTCAGAGGATTGGAAAGAGTAGTTAAAGGCGAATGGGGACCAGAAGAAATAGCTGTAATGGTAAACAGAGAAGGTAATAGAGTAAAAACACAAGAACTGACAGTACTTGATGAGGAAACAGGAAGTGAATTCAAATACTGGCCCCCGCCACCGCTACAATTGAATGGACAACCATCTAACCTCTTACTAACCTATTCGCCAAGAGAAAGGAAATATATTTTCTTCTCCGACTCTGTCTCAGAATCTTTGAGACAATTAGAAAGAAATCTAAGGTTTATAGAAGTAATAAGAGGGAGAAGAATTTGCAAGGACTTCCTAAAAGATTGTTTATTTGGTGAAAGAGGGTTTGATAGAACTGCTGAAAGAGTCGCGAGAACAGCAGAGTATGTTAAGGAAATTTTAGAACATTTTGAAAAAGTTTATTCATCTGAAAGAGATTCTCCAGAAATGGCAGCACAATCATTGTCTGAAATAAGGGAAAAGGCAAGGAGCGAGTGCGGGATATTTTTTAGATACACGCAAGAAAGCGGTTTTGTAAGGAATGTAAAAAAGAGAGCGCATGAAGAAGTGCGTGGAGACCCGCGGCGAGGCTGGAGGCACATTTTGTATGAGACAGAAGTAACCAAAACTTATTTAGATCATCATGCATTATATTTGGGAAGTATCAAAAGTTTTAATAAAGTTAGTTGAGAAACTAACACACTACGTTCACTCGTGCTATGCAAAACGTCCTAACTTTGCATATAGTTGCTTCTCATTCTTATGCTTAAAGTCAGTTAAGCCGCGCCTTCGGCGCGCCAACACTAGCCTTTGCTCTGATAAAAACCTTTACTTCAAAATGCGCCGTGCGGGAATCGAACCCGCGCCGCAAGCTTGGGAAG
>RFII01000032.1 GCA_003695265.1 Candidatus Woesearchaeota archaeon
CTTTTCGTTCGAAGAACTAGCTGTTTTCATTCTGTCCCTGTCCAAGAATTCCAAAGGAGGAGCTGATTTCCTAATGATGTGGTAATTCCTAATACTAGGGTGATAAGCCCTTGCCTCAACGCCTGCAGGAATGTCGGGATTATGAAATGTTGTGTTGTAAATCGTAGGATCAACGACACGCCAATGACCATCACAAAAGACCATGCTTAACGCATGTTCTCCTATAAGATTGTTATCCATACTAAAATAATTATAACCTGCAAGAGGAAGATTCAATGTTCCTAAAATGGTTCTAAAGGCTAAATGATCAAAAAAGCCTCCTGCAACGAAAACCATTCTCTCAAAAATCTCAGTGAAATGCTCGCAGCAGCCAGACCCGTCAATAAGCGCCTGCGAATACGTTCTGGTTTTTCCCTCTAAGGTATATCTCATCTCATGCTTCAAGAATTCAAGAATCTTTAAGACAGAAGAAAAACTGAATTTTTCCCGCTCATCATCACTCGCAAAGCGCCTGTCCTCAAGGCCGAGCTCTCTTACTTTGGCAACTAACAGGTCTGAAAGGCGTTCTTGAGGGGATAATAAGTCCTTTGCTTGGCCCATGTAAGGAGAACATTTCAATTCGTCCGACACCACAACTGCCTCAACAATTAATGGGCGCTCAGGAGTGAACAAAACCCTGCCACGCAGGCCTTGATTGTCTGTTTCCAAATCATAGTTGCTCCTAACAATATGTATTGACGGGTTAGTTTTAATCATTACGTTTTCAGGCCTGCAAAAATCATCAATTTCTGAAGGGTCAAACACCAGCTTAACTCTTACTTCAGAATCATAACCCAGAATCCCAGAAAGATGACCTTTAGAATTTATAATGATTCCATTATGATAAGTGTAGGCATGATTTCTGAAATCACTAATTTTTCCGCTTTTCGACAGTGCTTCCTGAACTCTTTCATGCAGGTCAGGAATCTCCCGCATCAACTCCAAAATAGCCATTATTAACATGAAAAAATTTTTAAACTTATAAAATTAAGCATTATTCATGAAAGATGAAATTGAAGTCAGGAAGCCAAGAGAGGACGAGCTTAGCGAATTAGTTCCTATTTACAGAAAAGTGTTTAAGAAGCACAACATTTTTCAGGGAGAAGACAATGAGATAAAGGAGTATTTGCAAAGAAAATACAGGGAGGAGCCGGAGCTTGGGTTTTTAGTAGCGTTAAAAAACAACAAGATTGTAGGAGGTCTTTTGCTAAGAAAAGTTGGCGGTGATGAGAAGCATTGGAACATCAGGTTGAATCATTTTGCGATTGACGAGGCTTTCAGAGGCCAAGGTATTGGAACTGCCCTTATTGATTCTGTTGACGAGCTTATTCTTGACTTGAAAGGTAAAGGGAAGCTCGAATCAGCAAAGATTGAGACGCGTGTAAGCGAGAATGAAAAAAGAGCGATAGAGTTTTTCAAGAAGTTCGGCTACGAAACAGAAGGTGAGTCCAAAAGCCATTACAGGAAGGGAGAATCAGCTTATTTTCTGGGAAAGGAAATTGATTAAGGCAATTATCTTTGACTGTTGGGACACAATACTTGATAATGGGACGAGTGCTTTGAAAGAAGTCAGAAAAATACTTGGAGTAAAATTTGATGGTTTTGCAGAAAAATTTGAGAACGCCTTTATGAAGCAGTGGTTCAAGACAGAAGAAGAAGGATTTAGGAAAGTATGCATGGCATTTGGAATAGAGCCGAAAGAGGAGCTTGTAAAAAAGCTTGCTGAGATGTGGCGCAGAAAAGATTCTTCAGCGAAGCCTTACAGCGATACGATACCTGTTCTTTCAAGAATAAGAAAAAAATACAAGACTGCACTGATATCAAACACTGACTGTTTTGTTCACCCAATCTTAAAGAAGTACAGTTTGGAAGAACTTTTTGATGTTGTGAAGCTTTCATGCGACTCGAAACTGCTAAAGCCTGATAAGAAGCTGTTTGAGGCAGTGTGCGAAGAGCTTGGAGTGAAAAAAGATGAGGCTGTCATGGTTGGAGACAGCCTTAGGGTTGACATAATGGGCGCAAAAAACGCCGGCCTAAAATATGTGTTGATAGACAGAAAATGCAAAAGTGATTTCTCCCCTAAAATAAAAAGCCTGAAGGAATTGGAAAAGGCGCTGAGCATGATTTAAGGGAGGATTACTCCATTTTCTTTGGCAGTGCTTATTACTATCATGCTTTCTGTCCTCTCAACGCCTTCCCAAGACCTTAGACCTCCAACGGCAAGTGCTAGCTTGGAGAGCTCTTCTAAATTTCTAAGGTGAGTCTTAACAACTATGTCAATCGGCCCGGACACAATGTAAATTTCCTCAAAAAGATCGTTTTTCTTTAGACGCTCCACAATACTCATCGGCATCTTCTTTGAAGAGATTACAATATTGATGAAGACTGTTATTGGCCTGCCCACTTTTTTTGGCTCAACAATAGCCTTATACTTTCTTATTACGCCTGTTCTTTCAAGCTTCTTTATGCGGTTGTGTATTGTTGTCCTGGGAGCATTAATGACTTTTGCGAGCTGCGAAGTGGTCCTCTTAGAATTAATTTGAAGCTCATAAAGGATTTTTTTGTCAATTTCGTCTAGCATTTTAATATGTAAGGTCATTATGTTTAAATA
>RFII01000033.1 GCA_003695265.1 Candidatus Woesearchaeota archaeon
AATTAGAATAAATAGAAGCATTTAAAAACAAACATTGTTTTCTAGCTGTTAATTGCGCTTTATAACATATTTAGTACTGCAGATTCTGCAAGAAAGTTTTGTTATTGGCGTTTGGCGAACCAGAAAAGAAACCAGTAATTGCTAACAGAGGGATTAACAATGAACGTAATGGTTTGTAAGGAGGAAAAAAATGAAAGGAACAGTAAAGTTCTTTAACGAGCAGAAAAGGTTCGGATTTATTGCTGCTGAAGATGGCAAGGATTACTTTGTCCATCAAACAGCATTGCAAGAAGGTGATGTCCTAAAGGACAATGATCCGGTCACTTTTGACGTTGAAGAAGGAGACAGAGGCCCAAAAGCGGTTAACGTAAAAGTCGGACTCGCTGAAAAGGCTTCTGAAAATGCTTCCCAGGAAGAACCAGAAGAAGATCAAGAAGCAGCATAATCAAGGACTTCTTTTTTTTTACAAAATTATTTTTTTCTTTTTTTAGGTTTATTTGGTTATCTTAATCTTTAATATAAATTAATTTCAAAACCTTTTTAAACCATTTAACACATCTTTTTTTAGTATGGTATTGGAAGCTATTGTGAATCCTTACAAATCAAGGAAGAACCCATGGGAAATGTTCTTTGTCGGATTTGGTTACAGCACAGTGGCCATTGTCATTTCTTTGTTTGTGTTCACAGACTTCGCAAGCCTAGTATCCATATTCCTTACGGCAATGCTCTGCATCCCGTTAATTTACAACACAATCCGTTTGGAAGAGAAAAAAGGGATTCAGGCAGAGAAAAAATTTTTGCTGAAAGAGCATGGCCCAACTTTGGAATACTTCACTTTTCTGTTTTTCGGATTTATTGTTTCATTCACATTCTGGTTTGTAACACTGCCTCCTGAAACAGCTTCCTCATTATTCTCTGTCCAGATAAATACTATTGAGAAAATCAACAATCCATTAACAGGAAACTTCATAAATTCCTCAGCAGTTGTCACAATCCTATTGAATAATCTTAAAGTTCTTGTCTTTTGTTTATTATTCTCTTTCTTTTTTGGCTTCGGCGCTATTTTTATATTAGCATGGAATGCTTCTGTAATAGGTGTTGCTATAGGACAATACATCTCAACGAGCTTATCAGAAGGCTTGTTTAGCGCTGTCTCGCTCGGTTTTGGAAAGTTCATACTTCATGGCATGCCTGAAATAATCGCTTATTTCATAGCAGGCTTGGCAGGGGGTATAATAAGCATTGCAGTGATAAGACATGATTTTGGCGGAGGCAAATTCAAAAAAGTCTTGGTAGATTCAGTTGACCTCATACTTTTTGCTGTTCTTATATTGCTCCTTGCTGCAATTACAGAAGTTCATGTCTCATCTCTTGTTTAATTCGCTTACTAATTCTATGAACATAGCGCTGCTCCACGCCTGCGCCAAGCAGCCTCGCGGCTTTAAGGAGGAGGCAGAGCTTATTTCAGAATGGTGGCCTAGCAATCCCATGAAAAGGATTTCTCTTGTACTTGTCTCAAGAATATGGCTTATTTGATCTTTGTATCTAGTTTTGTCTGTCCTGCTGAGAACAATTGCTGCTAAGTTATTTATCCAGAACCATGAGTCACCATTGTGGTAACTTTTATTGTTTTCTCCTGTACTGTTAAAGCAGAACCTTTGATCCTTCACATCAATGCTTGAAAGTCCACCATAGCCTAGCCATAATCTTTCCAATGCGTAATCAAAGCATTTTACCCACTCATTTTTTGATAGCAAGTTTGGGTAAATATAAGCTGCTATGAAAATATTTGGCCTTACAGTGAAGTCGCCGGCGCTGTCAGCAAGCCAGTTGTTGTTCCAGAATTCTCCTCTAACTTTCTCCAGCGTTCTCATCTCCTTTTCCTTGTACTCTTTCTTTCTGGTGAGTTCGTAAAGCATTCTGAGCATGTAAAGGTACATTGCCTGTATCTCAATGCATGCTCCCTTTCTTGGAGTGTGTGCTGTGTCCATCCATGTTTCCATGCTGTCATTGAATATAAGGCCATCTTTCAAATAGTTTGATTCAAGTTTTTGCAGGGACTTTTCAAGCTTATTAACTATATCATGCAATGCTTCTGCGTAAAAGTACTCATTCACAAGCTTTTTATGGTACAGCATTCCAATAATGTCAGCCCATCTCTTGAAATGCCAGCCTATGCTGTCAGCGCTTTCTAATTCTGAATTAGGCACCCTGTTGGGCAGGCGTCCTTTTTCATCAATCATTGAGAGCTGCTTTAACAATATATCCTTTGCCAACGCGAATTCCTTTTCAATCATTAATGCTTTTAATGATACTGCCTCATCCCTGCTCCACACCTGGAAAAACCATGGCAGGCCTGCAAAAACTCCCCACTCCTTTTTATTCCTCATAATAAGCCCATCCAAGCTGTTCACAGAGCAGTTATACGCAAACTCAACTTTGTCGTTTGTGAAATCTTTCAAGTCAGCTTCAACATATCTTTTGTGCACTTTCTTGAACTTTTCCAAGTTGTCAAGGACATACCTTGACTCAGCCAAAGCTTTTTCTTTTGTTGAAGCAACAGAAACAACAATCCTTTTAGAATTTATTTCTAACGCTTCATAAACGTACCTTTCAAAAGGGAAAGAATTCCTTTCCTTATCAAATAGGTATTCTTTCTTCACCCAGTTGTTAAGCTGCTTGTAATCAAGGTTTCCGCCTGGTCTTACAGCAACGTAAACCCTGTATTCCTCAACATTATTGCTTGCGTCCTCCCTTTGGTCTGTTTTTTTTGTAAAAGTTACTAAAACAGCTTTGTCTTCCTCGCTCACCTCATACTCTCTTCCCCATTCCCTGTTGTCATAAGCCTCTTTAACGTCGAATTCAAGAACAATTGGCTTTATGCCTTCCAGCTCGTAAACCATGCTGTTTGTGTGGATTGGCACAAAAAATGTTTCTGTAATACCATTCTTTTCCTGCTGTACGTTCCAGAAATTGTTAATTATTTTGTTGGGAACACCCCTTACGCCTATGTTGTCAAGGATCTTTAATTGTTTTCCACCAATATTAACCATAAATCCGGAATACCTGCTGGGAATCCCCAATGATAAGAAGCCGCCGACCTTGTTTGACAGGAGAAACCCTGCAAATCCTTCAGAACTGCCACTAACCTCTTTTTTTCTCAGCCTATGAACAACCTTCATAGCTCACCCCTCAAAAATTAGCGTGTCAGAAATACTTTATAAATTTTTGGGTTAATCAGTGCTGTCAGCTTAAGTGAGAAAGCTTTCATGCTTGGGTGGCGTGGGTGGGACTAAAAATCTTTATAATTTTTTAACTCAACAAACCTGACTTAACCAGGTTAATCATATGCTCTGGAATAATCAAAGTAATAATAATTTTTTTTCTAGCTTAAGAAGCGTTTTAAGATTCTTTTTCTTC
>RFII01000006.1 GCA_003695265.1 Candidatus Woesearchaeota archaeon
AAGCTCATAATCGCCATTCTCATACATTGTTGTGTTCATTTCCCATTCAAAATCTGAGTAGGCAGTATGCACAAGCGTGCCATTAAGGAAAAACTCCACTTTTTCAACGCCTGTATTGTCTGACACGTTTGCAACAAATCTTACTGTCCCGTTATAAACACCCGGATCAATTATGCTTATCTGTGGGGGAACAGAATCTTCTATTGGTAGAGTTTCAAATTTTACGTCTTGGCTGGCAACAGTGTTCATGCTATGATCTGTTGATTCTGCGACGAAATGATAAGTCGTTGATGGTTGCAGGCTGTTAATTGTTATTATGTGGCGTGTGATGAAAGTGGAGTCTTTTTTTTCAAAGCTGTACACTCCAGCCTTTTTGTCATATTTAACCGTGCTGTCGCTGTTTTCATCAGTTTCCCAGAAAATTGTGGCTGAGTCTTGAGTGAGAGATATTATTTGGGGCCCTGAAACAATTTTTGGGGCATCTGTGTCGCACACCCAGCTTTCCTGGCGCTCATTATTTGTTTCATTGCTTTCATTCACGTAATTGCCAAAATCTGCGTACACACTTATGTTGTCGTCAAAACCAGTACATCTCCATGCATAGTTAAAGCACAGGTCTGCCCTGTCGCCGGGCATGAGTGCAACGCTTATTGTGCTGTTGGACTCTTGAACGCCATCAATTGTTAAAGGGGTGTAATGACCTATAGGGGCTGTTTCGCCCCCAATATTTCTCACTTGGTAACATATAGAATTGTTTTCATTCCAAAAGTCAGTAACTATGAGGTCTGGCTCGCACGCGTCTCCTTTGCCGTCGCCGTCTGAATCCTCCTGGCCCGGATTGAATTTATAAGCGCAATTATCACAAGCATCACCAAAACCGTCACTGTCTGTGTCGTTCTGGTCTGAATTTGGCACGCTTAAGCAATTGTCACACAAATCACCTATATTATCTGAGTCTGTGTCGTTCTGGTAAGGGTTGTACTGCGTAGGGCAATTATCAGAAGAATCAGGAATTCCATCACCGTCTGTGTCATTGCCACTTATTAAGTTTTGATTATTAAAAGATTTTTTATTATTAAAGGATTTAATATTAAAAGAAGCAATATCAGAAGAAGCAGCAAAAACAAGTGAAAGGCACAAGATTCCCAGTAAAGAGAATAATATCAGCCAAGATGATGTTTTCTTCATCAAACCCCCCTAAAAACCTAAGTTCTGATAATTAAAATTTTAATATTTAAAAATGTTTCGCAGAACAACGAATTTTTGCAATCTTACAGAACAGAATCGGCTTAGCCATTAAATCAGAAAGTTAATTTGGTTGTGTTGGGAAATTATAAAAATTATAAAATTTTTTTAGTCCCACCCACACCACCCCCTCACCACCAAGAATCATCACAATTAAGCTTACTTTACAATTAAATCGCAAGGTTTTTAAATAAAAGCCTTTTCCTCACGTCTATGGAAGGAGTAATTACAAGTTATAGGCGCGGCAGGACAACGCAATATGACAACCAGATGATAATAGCAGTTAATGGTATAAACTCAAAAGACAAGGCAGCTGATTTAATCAGGAAGAAAGTTGTTTGGAAGAGCCCTGCCGGCAAGGAAATAAAAGGAGAGGTTAGAAGCACGCATGGCAGAAAAGGATGCATTAGAGTTCTTTTCGAGAAAGGCATGCCGGGCCAGTCCCTGGGAAAAAAAGTGGAAATAATTTAAGAGAATTAAATTAAAAAAAATTCTTATAAAAAAATTATTGAGCCTTAAATGCTGCTATTACGAGCAGAATTCCTTCTAAGATGAAGATTATATTGTATAATGTGACGCTTAGAAAGGGGATTGCGAAGCTGATAACACCAAAGCTGTTAAGCAAAGGAATCACACCTATAGCTAGGATTATCAAGCCTACAATAATAGTTATTATTTTCACACCCTCATCTTCCATGAAGCCCTCAATTATCAGCCACAGCGCAGCTATTGAGATAATGTAAGAGACAAACTGCATTATTGGCAAAAAGTTAAGGCCAAAACTGACAATCCCAAACTTGTTCAAGAAAGGTATTACTCCAAGCACTAAGAGTATTAATCCAAGAATAAGGGTAAACCAGTCTTTTCCCTCCATGAGTATCACCTCTTTATATTGTTCTTATTGGATATCATGCTATTTAAACTTTTTGCTACTTATTATTCATTGCCAACTTTTTTCTCATCTGTTTGATAAAGGTGTATTCTCCTATTGCAAATGTAAAGGTTGAGAGTAATTTGTAAAGCTGGGCGAGAGGCCCGGGATTTTTTAGTTTTAGTGTTTTGTACTCGAAAAGCTCAGGGAATCCTGATCTCATGTTTTTTACTTTACCAGCCCATAATTTTTGATGAAGCCAGATATGGCATTCAGCCCAAAAATTCTGGTTCCTGAACCAACCAACAGGAAGCACGACAGCAAACCTTAATGATTTAAACCTTGATTTAATCCTTGCAATCTCTGATTTTGTCATACCAGCCTTTTCCAAGTTGTCATACCAGTGCTTCCCTCTAGCTTCCTTTCCGGTAAATTCAGTTAATATTTCATCCACTTTTTCGATGATTCTTGGAGCTTTTCCCCATTCTTCCTCTAGCCGATCAACGTACTCAGAGAATTTTTTTATTATATCAGAAACCTTTCTTCCTTCAGAGTCCTTTGCGTTTTTGTTTCTCTTAAGAATATCATCATCTTTTATTAGGTCTCTTATCTGTTTCATCCTCTCAATCCAAGGCTCCAACTTGCCAAGGGTGATTGATCCTAAAGGAATATTTGGCCATTGCTCATAAGCCCAACTGCTTCCTGAAAAAGCAACTTTAGCAATTTGTCCCACCAAGCTGAAATCAGACTCAGGAAGGTTAATCTTCTTAAACAAGGCATTAATGCTTACAGGTATTGGCGGCAGAACAGGAAAGTCTTTGATAATTGTTACACTGTGAACATCTGACGAGTATTCTTTCCCATTAATTTTAACCACAAGGATAAAATAGTTCCTGCCCTGTCTGAGCTCATTAACTTGCTTTTCAAACAAAACAGTTGTCAAGGTGTCTGGCCGCATATTCCCCCTTTCAAACAACTCCCACTTTCCCCTTGCAGAATACTTAACTCTCCACTCATATTCATAGGCTCCTCTAGGAACACCCCTTATCCAGCCTGAGAACTGTACTGGAGTTGTTTCTTCTGGTAATCTCCTAAATTCATTTTTCTCAGGCAAGTCAATGCCGACCTTGATTTTAGCTTCTCCAATCTCAAACTCAAACTCTGTCTGCGCAACAGAGCCTTTTGTTGGAACACCAAGAAGTTTCAGGACTGCTTTGTATTTTCCTTTGCCACCGAGCTCTTTGCCTGTTTTGCTGACTTTTTTGGTTAAAGGGTCTTTGTTTGTGAATGAAATTAATTTTGTTGGTTCCTTGCCATTCTTGCTAACCCACCACTCATACTTGTACTTTCCTTTGTAACCAGTTGGTATGTTCTCAAAGTGGCCCTCAAAGTCAATAACCTCATCAACTCCGTAATTCCTGTTCGGGCTGTCAATAATTACTTTTGGATTATCAGCACTTTCATCAGTAATCTTAATCACAAGCTCTTCAGAATCAACTGGCTCACCGCCCACAGTCACAAAAAACCTTAGTATGAAGCGATGCTCTCCAACACCGAATTCACTGGCATCTTTATCAAAAGGCTTGGTCTCATTAGTATCAGTAAAGTTATAATCAATTTGTTCCCATTTCTTTTTAGATTCAGAATAATGCAGCCAAGAGTACCTCATCTTAGACCTAAGTGTTGTAAAGTTTTCCAAATGGCCCTTAAAAGTGAATTTGTGACTTAAAGGATACTCGCCCGCACTAGGCTCATCAATAATTGATTTTAGCTCACCAATTTCTTTTTTAAGTGGAACAACAACGTTGTCTATCTTAAATCCTGGAGTCACGTCAATGTCATTCGGCGGGTGGCCTCCAGGATCAGTATGAACTCCATCCTCATAACCA
>RFII01000034.1 GCA_003695265.1 Candidatus Woesearchaeota archaeon
ACAATATATTGTATATACAATATTAAAATGATTAAGATTTGTTAAAAATCATGAAAAAATAAAAGGATATCAAAAAAAATCCTTTCTTCGACGATAAATCAAAAAATTGGTTTTTGCCAAAGTGAGTAATTTGTGAAAAGTATAAAACAAGCTAAAAAAACCAAAAAAATATCATGAATGAGGTCGAAGTGAAGATTCTGGAGATTGACGCTGAAAAAGTAAGGAAAAAGTTGGAGGAATTGGGTGCAAAAAAGGTTTATGAGGGCAAAGTTGATTCAATAATTCATGATTTCGACGATGAAAGGCTAAAAAGTGAGGGTTTAATGCTAAGGTTAAGATCTTTTGGGAAAAAAGATTATTGACATTCAAGAGGAAGATAGCAAAAAAAGAAGAGAAGATCACTGAAGAGCATGAAATAGAAGTGGATGATCCTGAGAAAGTGAGGATAATCCTTGAGGGGATTGGGTTAAAGAAAAGAGTGGCTTATTCTAAGCGCAGAATCCATTATGTTTTAGCGATGTGAGCTTTGAAATAGACACGTTTAAAGAATCCCCTTACCTTGAGATAGAGTCAAATACAAAAGAAAAAGTGAGGGCTCTGGTTAAGAAATTGGGCTATGAGATGAAAGACGCAAAGCCCTGGTCGAGCAGGCAGGTCATAGAATATTATGAGAAGATTAGTTAAACCTTTTCACTGTTCTCAAGCCAACTATGTCGCGTTTAGCCTGCTGATACCTGAATTCATCGTCTATTTTTAGTGATACGCGGCCGTTCTTGTAAGCCTTTATTATGGGCACGCCTTTTGCTATCATCGTTGTGACGTAATTCATGACAAGCGCTTCTGAAAAGCCCGTGTTGCGCGCAAGGTTTTGGTAGGTTACTGTGCCTTTGTCGCCGTTAAGCTTGTAAAGCTCGAGAAAAACCTCTTTTTCATGGGGCGTGAGTTGTATTGATTCTGGAAAGTCGTGAAGCCCGGGAATTTTTGATTTCAGAGCGTGGTGAAACATCATTTTAAGCTCGTCAATCTGCTCGGACAGCTTGTCTATTTTAGCGTCGAGCTTGCAGATGTACTCATAGTTTGACTGAATCTCATTAGTGTTCTCGTTAATAGCATTCAAATGATCGTCAAACTCTTCTTTTATCTTAGAAAAAGCGCACTGAAGTCTTTTATGAATTCCTCTCAAATCACTCCTTTTAAACAAGCCTCATCACCCACGACAAGGAATTAAATGGAACGAGCTAGTATAAATAGTTTTCGAAACAACAAAGCAATTTCGTAAAGCTTCCGAGAGATTGTGTAGTGACAGCAAGATTATTAAACAAATTATGATTTAGCAGCATAAAATGTTCTCGAAATCAAAGCTTGCAATACTGTTGTCAAGGCTCAAGGACTTTGAAAGACCTAATGTTAAGCTCGAGCAATACTCCACGCCGAGCGAAATAGCAGCAGAAGTAGTTTATCGAGCAGCAGAATTAGGTGACATAAAGGGAAAAAGCATTCTTGACCCTGCCTGCGGCCCAGGGTTTTTAGGAATTGCAGCGCTGCTTTTAGGAGCAAAAAAAGTCAATTTTTTAGACGCGAGCAAAGAAGCAATTGCTCTCTGCAGAGAAAACGTAAGAAGCATTAGCAAAGAATATAATATTGGAAAAGCAGAGTTCACACTCTCAAGAATCCAGGATTTTTCTGGCAAGTATGATGTTGTTGTGCAAAACCCACCTTTCGGAACTAAGATAAGGCACCATGACAGGGATTTTTTAATAAAGGCTTTTGAGACTGCTAGCGTGGTTTACAGCTTTCACAAGGTAGAAAGCAGGGATTTCCTTTACAGGATAAGCGCTGACAACAATTTTAGAATAACCCATGCGTGGCTTTTTGATTTCGCGCTTCCAGCATCACAAAAGTTTCACAAAAGAAGAATTCATAGGATAAGGGTCGGGTGCTGGCGCTTTAAAAAATAGTGTTAAGCCAATTTTGTTGAGTTAGGAGATTATAATGTTTAGTCCCACCACACCACTAAAACTTTCTTACTTAAGCTGACAGCACCAAAAAATAGAAAATAATTTAAATAGTTTGAGTTTCCCAGTCAAAAGGTGATTCCATGGAAGTCAAAGTTCTGGAAGAGACAAAAAACAAGATTGTCTTTGAGCTGAAAGGGGAAGGTGAGGCTTTCTGCAACGCACTCAAAGACGAGCTTTGGAGAGACAAGCACGTAAAAACAGCAGGTTACCATATTGAGCATCCTCTAGAAGGGATTCCAAAAATCATTGTGGAAACAGACGGAAAAGAAAAGCCGAGAGCAGCTTTGCTCGCGTCAATAACTCGCCTGAAAAAGACAAATGAGAAGTTCTCCAAGGAATTCACCAAGTCAGTGAGATGATACAATTAAATGACGCAAAACTTTTGATGCAATTGGCAAAAAGAGCTGTTTACACTGTCTTCTCAAGCGAAACTATAAATGTGAGCGACGAAATAAAGGCAAAGTTCTCGAACAAGCAAGGGGTTTTTGTGACTATAAAGCTCGACGGAAAGCTGCGCGGATGCATAGGATACCCATATCCGGAGTTCCCGCTTTACAGGGCAGTGATTCAGGCAGCTAGAGGAGCGGCTTTCGACGACCCAAGGTTTCCTCCGATGAGGATAGATGAAATGAAAAATTCAGAATTTGAATTGTCAATACTCTCAGTCCCAAAGCTTATCAATGTGAAAAAACCAGAAGAGTACATTAACCACATCCAAATAGGAAAAGACGGCCTCATAATAAAAGGAAGGATGAACGCTGGGCTGCTCCTTCCACAAGTAGCAACGGAATACGGGTGGGATGAAACAGAATTCTTGAACCAAGTATGCGTAAAGGCAGGCATGCACCCAAACGCGTGGCACGACCTAACCAACAGAGTATACCATTTCCAAGCTCAAGTTTTCAAGGAAGAGAATGGAGATGTTGTCGAGGAAATCTAAATGGACATCAAAAAAATCCTAAAGGAATACCAGCCAATAATTGACAAGAAGATAAAAGAATTAGTCCCTACAAAAATAGACCAGAAATGGATAAACAAGTATGTGAAGAAAATAAGATGGCAGTTTGAGTATGACTCAATAAACAAAGGCTTGGTAAACCCTATTTGGAATTTTTTAAACCGCGGCGGAAAAAGGTGGAGGCCTGTTTTACTGTTGCTGTGCTGCGAAATCGTGGGCGGCAATGAGAAAGACGCAATAGACTTTGTTGCCTTGCCAGAACTCATCCACAATGGAACCCTGCTGGTTGATGACATAGAGGACAAATCAAGCTTTAGGAGAGGCAAAAAAAGCCTGCACTTGATTTATGGAGAGGACATTGCAATAAACACTGGAAACGCAATGTACTACTTGCCAACACT
>RFII01000035.1 GCA_003695265.1 Candidatus Woesearchaeota archaeon
CCCTCTTCGACGCGAGCGGTTTAAGGGAACTGCAAGTCCCATTGTAAAATATGATAACATTTAAAAAGAAGTCTTAAAAACCATATTAACTATTGCCCCGTTAGTGTAGTCCGGCAAGCTTTTACCCATAACAATTGAAAAGGTAAGAGTTCGGCAACAATCATACAGCCCTTTCGAGGCTGTGACCCGGGTTCAAAACAATCCTTTCGCCGATTGTGCTCAGAAATCTTAGAAGATTTCTGGCACCCCAAAACGCTTTGCGTTTTGATGGGGAGCAATGTGCGAAGTGCGCTCACTCCGCTCGCTTAGCCCCCTTCAACAAAAGGTTTGTGAAAGTCCCGGACGGGGCATATTACTATTTTATATAATTGTCGGGATTCTTATGCAGGAGAAAACAATTCTTTACTTCCAAACATGAATTATCCATTCCTTAGCAATCCTCACATCGATAAATGAAATCCTGGCTGAAGAAAAGATTAAATTCTTCATTTCTTTTTTTCTTAAATCTTGGCTTTGATTTGAAACCAAATATTACAAACAGAACTAATGCCAAAAAAGGCCTTTTCATTTGATCAACACGAATCATAAAAAACCACTCCTTAATAACAATTAATAATTCTTGTCGATTATATTAATTTTTCTCAAAAAACAGATTATTTGAACATGATAATTAAGATTAACACTTATTCTTTTACCCTCCATTCCCTGAACTTTTCCATTACTTCCCTGTCACTAAGAATCTTGTATCTTTTGTGGTGAATGTCAAACTTGTTGTACGCAGGATCAACTAGAATTTCGCGTCCGTCAATGTAAACAACAGAGCATGCGTGCATTACTTTTTTCCAGCGGTCGTCCCTGTCAACGAGAACTATATTTGAAGTCAGACCTACGCTTCTGGCCATTGTCGTGTAGAGGAATGCCATTTCGCCACAGAGTCCTTTCTTTGCGTGTAGGACTTCTTCGCTGTTGTTGTACCTGAATTTTCCCCTTATTTCGCCGTATTTTATGTTGTCGTGAATCCAGTCATAAATTGCTCTTGCTTTTTCCAAGTCTGTAGCGCAGTTTCTTGTGTGCTTTCTGATTATCCTTACTAACTCCTCATTTATTATGAAAGGGTTGTAATGGTCTTTCTCAGTTAGCACCACTGTGTACTGGCTGTCAATTGCAGAAACGTCTAAGGAGGGATTATCAACTTCCTCAGTTTCTCTCTTTTCTCTTTTTATAGTGCTTATTATGAGTCTTGTTTCATTATGGTTTATTCCCAGAATTTTCTCTATTGTTTTTGAGCTGTAATGTCTTGGCGATTGCTTTATTCTTCTTATAAGCTCTGGATTAACTAATTGTGTTTGCGTGCCAGCATGGAAATAACTGCTTTTACTGTTTCTCAGCCTTCTGACTATTTCCTCTAACATAGTCATTTTAGAACGCTCATTTCAGGCTGCCTTTCATCATGTCCTCAATTTCTTTTTGCGTTGGCGGCTTTGTGTCCCTCAGTTTTTTAGGAGGCGGCTCTGGCAGCCACTTGTCATAAAAAGCAATTATCACTCCATTTAATTCTTTTCTTTCAGCCAAGTCAGCTCCGAGAATGTTCGCGTTTGTGCCCAAGCCGTTCTGCCCCATTTCGTCAAGCATGCTCCTTGTCTCTTCACCAACTCTTGCGAACAAGCAGTACCCGAATTTGTCTGAGACTGGAACATTAAACTCGAAGTATCCCATCGGCGAGCCTTGGCTGGGCTTCCATTCTGGGACTTGGTAAGGCTTAAAATAGTCTAATTTGTCGCTTAGCTCATTCCACACATCAAGGTGGTTTTGCTCTAATCTTCTTGCGTCTTCCTCATTTCCAGGATCAAAGTACTCTTCACCAATCGCAACTTTAATAAAAACACTTGCTGGAAATAATGGGCGCGTGTATTTGCCTTCATTGTAACCCATTACAAAGCCGCTTATCATAGCGTTTTCCTTCTTGTTCTCAAATCTTCTTCTGTTTTTTTCCCTCAGTTTTCTAAGGAGTTTATTATCCAATGTTTCGTCTTCCATTTTTTTTAAGCGTTGTAAGAGGACCTCTCAGCTGCCATGTTTGCTCGGTAATTGCTTGACTGAACGTCCTCAACCAGTCTTTGGAGCTGGCTGCTCTGTGTTCCTATCAAAACGTTTGTGCTTGAAGCACCGTTTATTATGCTACCCATTCTTTCTAGGCCTTCAACGAGTGTGTTGTGTACTTCTCTCGTGTAGTCTGACAATATTGTGACGCCTTCGTTGATCGCGGCAACTGCTTGGACAAGGTCTCCTATTGATTGGTATGTTCTCTTTGTCTTCCAGAGGGTATCCTCAATAAGTCTTGCCTTGCTTGATATTCTTTCTGCTGTGAAGAGGGCTATAGTTAATAGTCTTTCCATGTTTTCAAGATAATTTTCTTCGTCAGACAGGTGAGCTCTCTTGTCTGTTAATATGAGATAATCTTTTTCTAATTGTGACAATCTTCTTTCAAGAGCGCGGTGTTTTCTCTTAGCTTGGAAATAGCCTGGGTCTGATTCGCTCATGCCCTTAAGCTTGTCAGTTAACGCGTTTAGCTCTGCTATTGTCTCTGGTATTACTGATTCCGCGTATTCCCTGTTCTTGTGTGTTCTTTCGTTTGACACTGATATTTCATCAACATGGCCTTGCACTGACGCAAGTTCGCGCCTAGAAGTTGAGATTATGTTACTAAGATAATAATTCATGTCACCAAGGTTTATAAGCTGGACTTCAAACAACTCATCGATTGTTGTGCTAGGAGCTTGTTTTCCTAAAAATTTTGTGTAAAAAGCATTTCTTGCGGCAATCCATGCTCTGTAGGGAGCAGAGACTCCGCTTCTGACGATCTGCTCAAATTTTTCTTGGACAGCCTGCATTTTCTCAACAGTTTCTGCAAGCTCTTTGTAGCCTGTGCCTGTTATTGCTTTTTTCCGCGTGCTCTCCATAATCCTGTTTCTTGCGTCTTGGACTTGGCTTACTAATGATCTTTGCTCGCTTTCTATTGGGATTATTGCAGGCATTCCTGTTTGCGTTTTCTTATGGCTTGCTGTTTTTGCTGATGATGTCCTGTTTTTCTCTTTTAGTTTTGAGAGCAGCCTGTTATTTATTTCATTCATATCAACTCACCATATAAAAATAATGAAAACAAAGTGAATTTTTTTAATAAGCATTGCCCAAAAAAAGCTGGAATCTATTCGTAAAAATCAGAGATTTTACGTCTTTCTTGATAAACTATTTAAAGAAGTGTGTTTTTCAAAGTCAAGTTCGGGCCTGTAGTCTAGTAGCAAATGGTTGCTCATTTGATACGCAGGCCATGTGGGGTGTAAGCAAAGCTTAACCCCACGGTAAAAATTTGGGCCTGTAGTCTAGTGGTTATGACGTCGCCCTTACAATTATTAATTAGAAAGGCGGAGGTCCCCGGTTCGAGTCCGGGCGGGCCCATCAAAAATTATAAATAGTAGGTAAAAAGTTTTTAATTAAAATTTTAATTAAATTTTGCGGCAGTAGTCCAGTGGTTAAGATACGGCCTTGCCATGCTTGGGCGTAAAGAGGCTGTGACCCGGGTTCAAAACAGATTTTTGCCAAAATCTGGTAAAAAGCGTTTAAGTGAGACGTTCACTGCGTGAAGTCTCACGAACCTCAACGGTAAAATCTGTTGAAAGTCCCG
>RFII01000036.1 GCA_003695265.1 Candidatus Woesearchaeota archaeon
ATATTATAGAGCAATAAACGGATTAAAATATATTATACAGACAGTCTTATGATTTTCTTAAATTTCAGTTAATTTTTTAAAGAAAAATTATTTTCTTTGATTCTTAATGGGCTCGTGGTCTAACGGTATGACGCTCCATTGGCTGTGGGGAGACTCCGGGTTCAATAACAGCGTTCAGAGTTCTGAACGCAGAACGCTAAACGCTGTTGAAAGTCCCGGCGAGTCCATTTTCTTCTTATTAGATAAATATTTAAAAACAATAATTCACTCCCAACATTGAGAAGTTTGACAAAAATGGGCTTGTGGTCTAATGGTATGACGCCGCCTTCGCATCCTAGAGAAAAAGGCGGAGACTCCGGGTTCAATAACAGCGTTCGGAGCGCGGTGTTCAGAACGCAGCAAGCGCACTCAGCACTGCTGGGTTCTATCGCTGAGCACTGATAACTGATTAGCTGAACGCTGTTGAAAGTCCCGGCAAGTCCATAAAAATGAGAATAATCTACCTGACAGGAAACAAGAACAAGTTTCGAGAAGCTCAAGGAATTTTATCAGGTCATGAGCTCGAACTAAAGAAAATTGACCTTGATGAGATTCAAGAAATTAATATTGATAAAATAATAATCCACAAGGTTAAGCAAGGCTACAATATCATTAAAAAACCATTAATTGTTGATGACACAGGAATTTTTTTTGAGGGACTTAATGGCCTGCCAGGAGGCCTGGTAAAATGGTTTCTTGAAAGGCTTGGGCCGGGCGGACTTTATGAGCTGGTAAAGGATAAAAGCACAAATGCTCATGTCGAATGCTGCGTCGGATACACAAACGACGGCATAAATGTTCATGTGTTCAAAGGCATTGTTTATGGGAAAATTGTCAGTCCTCGCGGAAAAGAAGGTTTTCATTTTGACAAAATATTTGTTCCAGAAGGCTATGATAAAACATACAGCCAAATGAGTGCTGAAGAAAAAAACAAGATAAGCCACAGATGCATTGCACTTAAAAAATTAGAGAAATTCCTCAGAGGTGAGAAAAATGGGAAATGATTGTATTTTTTGCAAAATTGTGAAAGGCGAACTGCCATGCTCAAAGCTTTATGAGGACGAAATGTTTTTAGCGTTTCTTGATTTATACCCTGTAAAAAAAGGCCACGCATTAGTGATTCCAAAAGAGCATTACGAAACTATTTTTGACGTTCCAGAAAACGTTCTAGAAAAATACCTTTCAGTTATTAAGAAAGTGGCAGTAGCTGTAAAAAAAGGCACAGATGCAAAAGGCATTAACCTCGCGCAGGCAAACCACAAAGCAGCAAACCAGGCAATCCCACACATTCATTTTCACGTTATACCAAGAGATGAAGGGGATGGCCTTGGAAGCTGGCCGCAGGGCAAATATGAAGACAGGGAAATGGACGAATTCAGGGAAAAAATAGCAGAACACATCTGATTTTAGCAAAACCTTTTTATAAGTTTTATAATTTTTTGATTGTCACGCCGGTGTAGCTCAGCCTGGAGGTTGTTTCGGGCAATTAGAGCGCTAGACTCATATTAAATGAGTGATGAGGCAAATGCCGATGAATTAGCATTTAGCGCGAAATCTAGAGGTCCCGGGTTCAGATCCCGGCACCGGCACTTTTTCTAAAAATTTATAAAGGAAAACCACAACTGATTGGTTATGATTCGCGCTTTTGCGTACCATAAAAAGAGGTTCAAGGAGCTGAAAGAATTATCTTCTGTAAACGGTAATTTGTGGATTTCAGTTATCTCTCCGAAGAAGCACGAAATTGAGAAGTTAGAAAAAGTTTTTGGCCTGCACCCAACAACGGTAGAGGATGTCTCAACCCACCAAACAAGGATAAAATACGAAGAGTTTGACGAATACACATTAATAGTTTTTAGCGGGATAAAAGAGATTACTGGAACAAAATCTGATTGGCGCTCAATTTATTTCATTCTCGGCAAGAACTTCCTCATAACGATTTGCGAAGAGCCTTTCGACACTATCAATAACTTTCTTTCTGAGTATAAAAAGATAGAGCCTGTCTTAAAAAAAGGAGCTGACTTAATGCTTTACCACATTCTTGACGCAGAAATAGACAAGTATTTAGATATAAGAGAAAAACTTTTTGAAGACTTGATAAACGTGGAAAACCAAATTCTAAGAAACCCTGATAAAGAGCTTCTTGACAAATTGTTCAAGAAAGAAATATTAACCCTTGATATAAAGCAGAAAGTTGAGTCTGTAGCAGAGGTTTGCTTCAGGCTGCAGAAAGCTTCTGAAAAATTTATTAATAATTCTCTTTTGCCTTATTATAGGGATATCTATGACCATATCCTCAGGGTTGATGAGCGGCTGAGAAACATTTTAGACAGGTTGGACAGCATGGGCAATGCTTACATGTCCATGGTGTCAAACAAGATGAATGAGACCATAAGGGTTCTTACCATAATCACTGTTATTATTATGCCACTGACCTTTATTACAGGCTTTTACGGGATGAATATTCTTCTCCCAATCCAAAGGAACCCTTTGGCATGGATTATTCTCTCTGTGCTTATGCTTGTTCTGATGCTTATAATGGTTCTTATTTTTAAGAGAAAGAATTGGATTGGGAAGTAAGCGCCAGCGCCCGGACTTTCATCAGCGGTCAGAACGCCGCCGCTTTGACCGCTGTCTTTGAACCGGGACATCCCAGAGGGAAAGCGGTTATCTCTAAAATTATTCGAGACCGCCGCAATACCAGATTATGCGACGCTGGCGCAGCAAGACGTAACCTGAACTTACTTAAATATTTTTTTTATGCTAAACTAATATTTTTTCCTGAAAGTTTCTGACCTTTCAGAACATTTTCTAGGCAGTACTCCTTAATATCATCAATACGAATCTTGTTACAGAAAGAAGTGTTAAGTGTTCTAATAGCAACGTTTGAATTGCATATGTCCATCCAAGGACCTATTGACATCTGATTGCATATCTTGTCATCCCTATTATTTATTGCCAATCTTATGAAACATTTGTTTCTTTGCATGCTGTCCTTTATTTTGACGCATACTATCGTGCTGTTTGCCTTTTTCGCAAGTTCTATAAAGCATTGCTCTTGCATGTGTTCTAAAGGTATTTGCTCGCAGAGTTGGATATCTTCAAAAACTTGTGCTAAGTCTCTCAGACAGACCCCTTTCCAGTAATCATCACTTATCAGCTTGCATGACTCTGTATCATTTGTTTCAAAAGAAATCTCTGAAATGCAATAATAAAATGTTTTATTATTTTTTATATTGCTGCAAATAGAGCTGTTTTTTTTCATCAATGCTACTTCTGAGAGGCAGGCGTCTCTGAAATCCTCATTCTTCATTAAGGAGCAAACTGACTCGTTTTTTGATGAAATGGCCTGTTTTCTTAGTGAGTTATCACGGCTTTGCTGTTCTAGAACACTTATTTTCCTTGGCAGGAAAAGCAGAGCTAGAAATATTAAGATTAACAAAAATATTAATATGTTTGTTTTTACAGAATCCACACTCTTATTTTTATTCTTTTTGGGCATATAAACCATTCTTTCTGATGTTATTAATAAATATTTCTGCATTCTAATAATTAGATAATTTTATATACCAAATAATATTTTATCAAACCTAAGGTGGTGTAAATGAGAAAATTAATTATTGTCATTTCTTTGCTTGTGGTCCTGTTTGGATGCACAGCTCCTAAAACAGTACTCGAGCCTGACAAGCATATTACTGCTGATAATAATACCAAAAAAATATCTGAAGAAGACATAATTGAAGACCAAGAAAAGCCAAAAAAAGTTGAGGAAGAAAATCCGGTTGAGGAAAAAATATCAAAAGAGGTATCAGAAGAATCGCTCTCAAAAGAGGAACCCAGCCAGTTTCAACTGCGTGATATCCAGTATGAGCTTGATTCAACAGGCGAATCTTTTAAGCTTACAAATCTTAGACTAATAATTGATAATCCAACAGACAAGAATCTTGACACGACTGCAAAAATATACGTTGATAACGAGCTGTATGATGAGATTAATCCTCACAGCATTGAGGAATTCAGCACTCTTAACCAGACTTTCACGATAAGTGGTGTAAAGTTGCCTTTCTCAGAGAACAAAGAAATAAAAGTGAAGATTTATGAAGGAAATCGCGTGATCTCTGAGCTGAAACAATTGCTGAAACTTTCCTCTGGCCCGAGTGTTAACGCAAACATTACAAAAATAGGTTTCAGAGTGGAAGATGATAAATTCTGGGTGGAAAACGTAACAATAAGGGTTGAGAACCACGTAGGAGACCACCTACTCTGGACTGCAAAATTCTACGCTTTTGATGAGTCAGATCCAAGCGCTCTTAAAAGCATTCCTTATGACGAGTTTGAGCTTCCTTTAATATTAAGTAATCAGACTTTAGAAGAGACTTTTCCAGTTGAGGGAAGAAGTATTGGAAATCTTGGAGCAAATAAGACATTTATACTCAGGCTTTATGATAAGAATGTTCTGAAGAAAGAGGTCACATTATATCAGGTGGTTGGATGAGTTTAAAATTTGTTGTCTTGCTTTTATTTGTCATAGGATGCTCATCCAACATGCAAAAAGAATTAACTTTTGATGATTTTAAGGAAAAAATAGTTCCAGAGATGAAACAATTAACCCAGGACATTTCAGAAGTAGAAGCAAAATACAAGGAAATAATTGAGACTAAGGACATTGACGAATGTAACCATATAGGTAATATCTCCCAAAGCTCAGCAATACTCACAGCATACAGGGAAGTGGGCGTTAACTTTTACAATGATAATAAGGAATACTTTGACAAGTATTGTGACCAAACCCCTGGCTGTGACGTTGTCGAAACGAATGTTGGTGTTTGGGAGGAGAACATTGACCTTTACAATGATTTTATGGACAAAAATAATGATATCCTAAAAGGATGCGGCTACACGTTCACAATGGAAGAACTTCTTGACGAGGCAAGGGTTATCGTTGATGATTACTTGGAGGAAAGAGGGGATATTTTAAATGTTTCTTCTTAATGTTTCCTGCTTGACAACTTAATAATGTTTTTGATTACTAAATATGAAAATTATGAATGCCCCCGTCGGGACTTTCACCAGATTCTGCCGTTTGAAGTTTGTGAGACTTCACGCAGTTAACATCTCACTAAAACGCTTTTTACCAGATTTTGGCAAAAAATCTGTTTTGAACCCGAGTCATTGCCTTTCTCCAAACACTTGCGAGAGGGCAATATGATTGTTGCCGAGCTTTTACCTTTTTAATGGTTTTGGTAAAAGTTTGCCGGACTACACCACGGGGGCAATAGTTAATATGGTTTTTAAGACTTCTTTTTAAATGTTATCATATTTTACAATGGGACTTGCAGTTCCCTTAAACCGCTCGCGTCGAAGAGGG